>UQIQ01000109.1 GCA_900541185.1 uncultured Collinsella sp. | reverse complement strand
AAGACGGAAAGCACATTAAGTGCTTTCCTTTGCGTGCGGAACTCGCGATAAACTTCATATGCGGCCCTCCCGGGCGCAAGCAAAAGGGCTGGTTAGTGCCGCTCGCTATTTAGTTAGACAGTCTATTCAGTAGTCAGATTTCAGATCAGTAGATAGACACAGCAGTATTTCCCCTGATAAAACCTACCAAAATAAACCTATCTCATATTGGCAGGTCAGGGTTCAGCGGCCCCGGCACGGGCTAAGTTTATCGCGAGTTCCGCACGAACAGGAGGCCACTTAATGTGGCCTCCGTCGTGAGCAGGACTGTAGAGCAGGAAACTTAGCCCGTGCCGGGGCCGCTGAGCCCTGACCGGCGGGATGGACCAGTTCAGATGGGGCTTTGATGCATGGGTGGTCTGTTGGTGGGCAAATGGGTATCATACTGTAGTTACTGCATCGACTCTATGATGCATGTTTGTACGTTCCCGGCGGTCGGTTTGCCAGAAGCGCCCCGTCGGTTGTTCCAGACCCGTTTTCGAAGAAAGGAAACAACACTCACCTATGGCAGCTAAAAAATCATCTCCCTTGAAGATCATTCCGCTCGGCGGCCTTGACGGCATCGGCAAGAACATGACGGTCTTCGAGTGCGGCGACGACATGGTGCTCGTCGATGCCGGTCTCATGTTCCCGGATGACTCCCAGCCCGGTATCGACCTGGTTCTTCCCGACTACACCTATGTTCTGGAGAACGAGGAGAAGCTCCGCGGTATCGTCGTCACCCACGGCCACGAGGACCACACCGGTTCGCTTCCGTACCTGCTGCAGGACCTCAACAACAAGGTGCCCATCTTTTCGAGCAAGCTGACGCTTGGCTTTATCGAGGGCAAGCTTTCTGAGTTCCGCATCCGCGCGCCCAAGTTCCGTGAGGTCAAGGGCGGCAGCCATGTCAACCTTGGCGGTATCTCGCTCGACTTCTTCTCGATGACGCACTCCATCCCCGGCGCTCTGGGCGTGTTCATTCGCACCAATCAGGGCACCGTTATGCACACCGGCGACTTTAAGCTCGACCAGACCCCCATCGATGGCGTCACGCCCGACTATTCCGCTATCAGCCGCTTTGCCAAGCAGGGCATCGACCTGTTGCTGTCCGACTCCACCAATGCCACGGTTCCCGGCTTTACCAAGTCCGAGGCCGAGGTCGGTCCCAACTTGCTGCACGCCATCAAGAACGCCCCGGGTCGCGTGTTCGTCGCTTCGTTCTCGAGCCACATCCATCGTTTGCAGCAGATCTGCGATGCCGCCCGCAAGTGCGGCCGTAAGGTCGTTGTGACCGGTCGCTCCATGCTCACCAACACCCGCGTCGCGCGCGAGCTGGGCTACCTCAACATCGACGATGCCGATATCATCGATGCCTTCGATATCGATAACCTGCCCGACGACAAGATCGTCGTCATGTGCACCGGTTCGCAGGGCG
Source organism: uncultured Collinsella sp. (assembly GCA_900541185.1). Classification (GTDB taxonomy): domain Bacteria; phylum Actinomycetota; class Coriobacteriia; order Coriobacteriales; family Coriobacteriaceae; genus Collinsella. The sequence continues at coordinate 579 of UQIQ01000109.1, read as the reverse complement.
AGCCGCTGTCGGCCCTGTCCCGCATGGCCAATGGCGAGCACAAGACGCTCTCTATCCACGAGGGCGATACCGTCATCCTCTCGGCAACTCCTGTTCCCGGCAACGAGAAAGCCGTCCAGCAGGTCGTCAACAGCCTGGCCAAGCTCGGCTGCGACGTGTGGGATAAGAACCGCGCTCTTGTCCACGTCTCGGGCCACGGCAGCCAGGAGGAGCTTAAGCTCCTGATGGCCATGGCCAAGCCCACGTACTTTATGCCGGTTCACGGTGAGGCCGTGCATCTGCGCGCCCATGCCCAGCTGGCCCGCAAGATGGGCATCAAGGACGATCATATCTTTATCCTCGATAACGGCGACACGCTCGAGATGCGCGGTGGTATCGTCAAGCGTGGTACGCCCGTCGAGTCCGGCGTCGTCTACGTCGACGGCCTGCGTATCGGCGATACCGACCCCATCGTCCTGCGCGATCGTCAGAAGCTCGCCAACGACGGTATGGTTACCGCTGTTGCCATTGTCTCGCTCAAGCACAAGAAGATCTGTCTCTTATACACATCTGACGCTGCCGACGACTTAATAGGTGTAG
>UQIQ01000108.1 GCA_900541185.1 uncultured Collinsella sp. | reverse complement strand
ACCGAGCCGTACGCTTGAACTGAGAAGGGGGAGGCCTCGCGGCCTCCCCCTTTTTTGCGTTTACCGGGCAGCATTCCTTCTGCAATTAAATCAATTTAATCATCCACCGCTGAATATAGACGTTCACCGTTCTGTGGCCGGTTCTTTGTTCTCAATGGACTAATATTTGCTTTAGCGCACTGCTGCGCTTGTCCTGTTTTACACGGGTCGTTTTATTGATTGTGACGGAAGGACTCACATGGCAGATGTTCATGAGCTGCTTGATACTTGGATTGCCAATGTCAAGGACGAGGAGCTCCTCGCTGAGCTTAACACGATGAAGGAGCAGGGTGATGAGGACGCCATCACCGACGCTTTCTTCCAGGATCTCGCCTTCGGTACTGCCGGCCTTCGCGGCACTATCGGTGCGGGCACTAACCGTATGAATATCTATACGGTCGGTCGTGCGACCCAGGGATTCGCTGACTACCTCAATGCGACCTTCGAGCATCCGACGGTCGCCATCGCTCGCGATAGCCGCAATAAAGGTGAGCTGTTCGTTAAGACGACGGCTGCCATTCTTGCAGCAAACGGCGTGACTGCCCTCGTGTATCCCAAGATTTCTCCCGTGCCGACGCTCTCCTGGGCCGTCCGCGACCTTAAGTGCTCCGGTGGAATTTGCATGACCGCTAGCCATAACCCGGCGCCGTATAACGGCTATAAGGCCTATGGCCCCGACGGCTGCCAGATCACCAGCGAGGCTGCCGATGCAATTTCTAAGGCTATCGCCGAGACCGATACGTTTACCGGTGTGAAGTCCATGGACTTCGATGAGGCTCTTGAGCAGGGTCTGGTCAAATGGATCGATGACTCGTGCCTCGAGCGTTATTATGACGCCGTTCTCGCCCGCGGCGTGACCAACCTTTCTGCCGAGGAGATCGCTGGCGCTCCGCTTAAGCTCGTCTACACTCCGCTCAACGGCACCGGCCTCATTCCCGTCACGACGGTGCTCGAGCGCGCTGGCATCACCGATGTCACGGTTGTTCCCGAGCAGAGGGAGCCTAACGGCGATTTCCCGACCTGCCCGTATCCTAACCCCGAGATTCGTCAGGCCATGCAGAAGGGCATTGACCTGTGCGAGCAGGTTCACCCTGATTTGCTGCTTGCAACCGATCCCGACGCCGACCGTGTTGGCGTTGCCGTTAAGAATGGCGATGACTATCTGCTGCTGACCGGCAATGAGATGGGCGTTCTGTTGCTCGACTATATCTGCAAGACCCGTGCTGCCCGCGGTGAGGACCTCACTAAGAAGGTTGCCGTTACTACTATCGTTTCTTCCGCCATGGTCGACGCTCTGGCCGACGAGTACGGTTTTGAGCTCCGCCGCTGCCTGACGGGCTTCAAGTACATCGGCGACATCATTACTTCTCTTTCCGATGCCGGCGAGGTCGATCGCTTTATCTTCGGTTTTGAGGAGAGCTACGGCTATCTGGCCGGTGACCACGTGCGCGACAAGGACGCCGTGAGCACTTCTCTCCTGATTTGCCAGATGGCGCAGTATTACAAGCTCCAGGGCAAGAACCTTGCAGATGCGATGCACGAGCTGTACGAGAAGTATGGCTACTATCACAACAAGACGATTTCGCTGAGCTATCCGGGCGCTGAGGGTGCGGCAAAGATGGCCGGCATCATGGCCGGTCTGCGCGAGAACCCGCCCGCGGAGCTCGCCGGTTCCAAGATTGAGGCTGTCGTGGATTACAACACCTGCGTGAACGGCCTGCCGAAGGCTAACGTCATTGAGTTCGATCTTGAGGGCGGCAACAAGGGTATTGTTCGTCCTTCCGGCACTGAACCCAAGATTAAGCTGTACATCTTCGCTAAGGGCGCGGATGCAGCCGAGGCTGATGCCGCACTTGACGCGATTGAGGAGTCTGGTCGCAAGTTGTTGGCCTAAGGCTTTGAAAGCCTATTTCTATAGTTAGACGGAGGAGGGGATCTCGGAAACGAGGTCCCCTCTTTATTACTGTTAAATACAGCTGAGAATCCCAAACTGTGTAGGAAATGTGTACGCCCAGATTCCCGCCCCCGGGACCCCTCCGGTCTGGCAATATATCTCCTTGCCGCGCGGCC
>UQIQ01000107.1 GCA_900541185.1 uncultured Collinsella sp. | reverse complement strand
GGGCTCGGAGATGTGTATAAGAGACAGCAACGCGACCCTGCGAAGCCGTGAGCGAGGAGGGAAGGTAGTCCGGCCCTCCCGGCCCAGCTCACGCTAGCGCCAAGCGCTAGTAGTTCACCACCTGCTCCTCAAAGTACGCCTTCGGGTGGTTACACACCGGGCACACCTCAGGCGCCTCGGCACCAACGTGCAGGTGCCCGCAGTTCAGGCACTTCCACACCTTTACGCCCTCACGCTCAAACACCTCGCCCGACTCAATGCGCTCGACAAGCTTGTTATAGCGCTCCTCGTGGGCCTTCTCGACAGCACCGACGCCACGGAACTTTGCGGCGATCTCGGTAAAGCCCTCCTCCTCGGCGGTCTTGGCGAACTCGTCGTACATCGTGGTCCACTCGTAGTTCTCGCCCGCAGCGGCATCACGCAGATTGTCCAGGGTATCGGGGACGGCGCCGTCGTGCAGATACTTAAACCACAGCTTGGCGTGCTCGGACTCGTTGCCCGCCGTCTCGGCAAAAATATTCGAGATCTGAACGTAGCCGTCCTTTTTGGCCTTGGATGCATAGTAGCGATACTTGGTGTGTGCCTGGGACTCACCGGCAAAAGCGGTCTCGAGGTTCTTCTTGGTTTGGGAATTCTCAAAATCCATAGGTGTACTTCCCTTCAACGCATGCCGCCCGTAGGCTTCGAGCGGCCTCGTCTCTAGGATGCCCTCATGCCGAAAATCTAAACCTTACAATCCTGTTCTTCAGATTTGCACAGGCTAGATGCTCAGCCAGCGATCGCCCTCAGCTCGGCAAAAGCCCTCACGCTCCAGGTCGGCTAGAATGCCCGCGATCAAGTCGCGCTCGACCGGCCCACGCCCAGCCGCCGCTTCCATCTCGTTAACGCCCGCCACGGCATCAGCAAGCGTAATCCCCGCCGGCTGGCCATCGCGCGCTGCCAGCAACATACGCACGATATGCGCGCGCTTTTGGCGACGCGAGCCCTCAAACTTGGACTGACGGCTATAGCCCGCCGAGCGCCTGGACGGATTGGGCAGTGTCTTCTTAAGATATGCGCCATAATCTAGCAGCGCGTAATACCACGCACGCGGCGTGTCGGCATCGTCTTGAGGAACGGCAAAGGGCGCGATCTCGTCGGTCGCCGCACCAGGGGCCGCCGGACAGGCGGCTTGGATCAGCGGCACCAGCTCGCGATCGGGAACGGCCGGCACATCGGGAAAGAAATGATGCAAAAAGACCGTGCGCACGTTGGTCTCCAGATACACGCCCGGAAGATCAAACGCAAACGACCGGATACCCTGCGCCGTTGCCGGGCCAATACCAGGCAGAGCGACCAAGTCACGCGTCTCACGCGGAAACTCCCCGCCCCAGTCCTCTACAACGCGCTGAGCGGCCCCGTGAAGCGCCAGAGCGCGTCGGTTGTAGCCCATCCCCTGCCAAGCGTCCAAAACATCCGAAGGCGCGGCCTGGGCAAGCGCCTGCACGGTCGGAAAACGATTGAGCCACACCGGCATGCGCGCCTCCACACGCGGCACCTGTGTTTGCTGCAACATGACCTCAGAAAGCCAAATGATGTACGGATCGCGTGTACGGCGCCACGGAAGGTCGCGATAACGCAGGACCCCTTCCGAACGAATCATCGAACGAAAGGGGTCCTGAATCATGGCTATGCTCCTTATGCGGCGCTATTCCTCCCGGTAAGCGCACGCGCAGGTAGCGTACTCGGGAAACGCTTCGCGGTCGGCGAACTTGGGATCGACGGCCGGGAACTGGCGGTGAGCGACGATGTCGCCGAGCGAAACGGAATCGAGGTAGTCGCGCATCAACGCCTGGGCTCCGGCCCACAGGGGATGATAGCAGCACGCGCCCATGCGCGCACAGTCACCATCGGGCGCGGTGCAATCGTTCATAACCATAGGACCCTGAACGGCCTCGACGACCTGGCGGATAGTGACGTCGTCCGGACTGACCTTGAGACGCATGCCACCGTGGACGCCACGCAGGCTCTCCACAATACCGGCCTGGACCAAACCGTGCTGAATCGAGCGGGCAAACGAATACGGAACATTGACCTCTTCGGCAGCGGTGCGAACAGAAAGCAAACACTCCGGATCCTCGGCAAGCATCGCCAGCATACGAAGGGCGTAATCAGTCTTCCTCGATATGTCCATTTTTCCCCTTTCAAGGAATACGAACAGCTCGAACGAGCTCCGGGGCCGAGCTTGTGTCGAGACGCTAAATGACCGCCAGGACATCCAAATGGTGGTAGTGTCGAGAAAGTTGGTGTAGAGCCCCATCCGAAGCGAGTCGGCCCGGCGT
>UQIQ01000106.1 GCA_900541185.1 uncultured Collinsella sp. | reverse complement strand
TCTACACCTATTAAGTCGTCGGCAGCGTCAGATGTGTATAAGAGACAGGCCCCACACCCGGCCGCGCCCTCACCATATGCGAAGGAGTCCCATGGCATCCAAATACTCCATGAACGACCGTCCCAGCTGGCCGCGCCGCGCCATCGTTACCGCCGGCGAGCCCTACGGCAACAAGGGCCTTCACTTTGGCCACGTTGGTGGCGTCTTTGTCCCGGCCGACTTCTTCGCCCGCTTCCTGCGCGACCGCCTGGGCCGCGAGAACGTCATCTTCACCTCGGGCACCGACTGCTACGGCTCGCCCATCATGGAGAGCTACCGCAAGCTCAAGGAGAACGAGGGCTACGACAAGTCCATTAGCGAGTACGTCGAGTCCAATCACTCCCGCCAGGCCGCGACCCTCAACAACTACAACATCAGCTGCGACATCTATGGCGGCTCGGGTCTTGAGCCGGCTGCGAGGATCCACAACGAGGTTACCGCCGAGATTATCGAGCGCCTGCACGAGCAGGGCACCATCTCCAAGCGCTCCACGCTGCAGTTCTACGACGCCAAGGCCGGCACGTTCCTCAACGGCCGCCAGGTCATCGGCCGCTGCCCCATCCAAGGTTGCAAGTCCGAGAAGGCTTATGCCGACGAGTGCGACCTGGGTCACCAGTTTGAGCCCGAGGAGCTCATCGCGCCCAAGAGCCAGCTCACCGGCGAGGTGCCCGAGCTGCGCCCGGTCGATAACCTCTACTTCGACCTGCCGGCCTACCTCGACTTTATGAAGACCTACACCGCCAAGCTCGCCCAGAACCCGCAGGTTCGCTCCGTGGTCTCCAAGACCATGGAGGAGTGGCTGCTGCCGGCTCAGCTCTACATTCAGAACAAATTCCGCGAGGCCTTCGACGCCGTTGAGGACCAGCTCCCCGAGCACACCGTGCTGGAGCCCGAGGGCAACAAGAGCAGCTTTACCGTCACCTTCCCCAGCTGGAAGGAGCGCGACGACGCCCACGCGGTGCTCGCCAACGGCGGCGTACGCTTCCGCAGCGGCAAGGCGCTCGTGCCCTTCCGCATCACCGGTAACATCGACTGGGGCGTTCCGGTGCCCGAGGTCGACGGCGTGAACGACGTCACCTGCTGGTGCTGGCCCGAGAGCCTGTGGGCGCCCATCAGCTACACCCGCACCGTGCTCGCACGCGATGCCAAGGCCGCCGGCGTGACCGAGGGCGTCGCCGCCCAGGATGCCGCCCTCATGGGCGAGCCCGCCGCCGATTCCACGCAGGTCCCCGCGCCCACCTACCAGCACAGCTCGCTCGACTGGCGCGACTGGTGGTGCTCAGATGACGCACAGATCTACCAGTTCATCGGTCAGGACAACATCTACTTCTACTGCATCGCGCAGACCGCCATGTGGGAGGCCCTGGGCTGGGACCTTACGCAGAGCACCGTCAGCGCCTGCTATCACCTGCTCTACATGGGCAAAAAGGCGAGCTCGTCCTCGCAGACGCCTCCCCCGCCGGCAGACGACCTGCTCAACCACTACACCTGCGAGCAGATGCGTGCGCATTGGCTGTCGCTCGGCCTGTCCGAGAAGCCGGTGAGCTTTAGCCCCAAGGCATACGACACCCGCGTGACCGGCAAGGACAAGGACGGCAACGAGGTGCGTGCCTGCGACGACAAGCGCGTCATCGATCCGGCCCTTAAGGAGAGCGCGCTGCTGACCGGCGTCTTCAACCGCCTGGCCCGCAGCTGCTTCTACGGCGTCGCCGTCAAGGAGGGCGACGAGAGCCCCTATCGCAACGGTTGCATTCCGGCCGGCGCCGCCTCTGCTGCCGTGGTCGAGGCTGCCGAGCAGGCCGCCCTTGCCTTTGAACAGGCCATGTACAAGTTCGAGACGCACCGCGCGCTCGCCGTGTGCGACGACTACCTGCGCGCCGCCAACAAGCGTTGGAGCGATGCCTCCAAGGCCGCCAACAAGCTCGAGGGCGAGCCGGCAAACGCCGCGATGACGCAGGCCCTCGTCGACGCCTTTACCGAGCTGCGTGTGGCGACCGTGCTCATGCACGGCATCGTCCCGGCCGGCTGCGAGCTCATCTGCGAGTACTTCGACGTCGATCCGGTCGCCTTCTTTAGCTGGGATAACATCTTTGCCTCCACGGACGAGTTTGTGGAGAGCCTGGGCGAGAAGCCCGGCGAGCACCGTGTGAAGCCGCTGCCCCCGCGCTTCGACTTCTTCAGCAAGCACGAGAGCCAGTACTAGGCAACCGCAACGCGCCCGGGAATGATTATTCTGGGACGGGGATTAAAAAATCATTCCCGGGCGCCACAGTACAGTCTTTCTGGGACGGGGATTAAATG
>UQIQ01000105.1 GCA_900541185.1 uncultured Collinsella sp. | reverse complement strand
CGAGATGACGTCGAGTCTCGTGGGCTCGGAGATGTGTATAAGAGACAGGCGCCGTCCCACTCCACATCGATCATGCGCTCGGGATGTTCCATAAGACCCTTGACGTTGGGGCAGTTGGCGCGATGCACCGAAACGCCACGACCGCGCGTGATGAAGCCGACGATGTCGTCACCCGTCACGGGGTTGCAGCAATGAGCCAGACGGACCAGCAGGCCGCTGTTGCTCTCGCCCTTGACGATAATGCCGTTACTGGCGCTCTTGCCGCGCTTTTGCGGCTTGCGGTTGGAGCCGCGAGCGGGCTGCTTCACGACCTCGGCGATAGCCTCGGCCTTGGTGAGCTGTTCCTCGGGCTTGGGGTCCAAGATTTGCTCGACCTTATTGCCCACAGCGCGCGGGGCAACCTTGCCGGCGCCGACGGCGGCAAACAGGTCCTCGAGCTGCTTGAAGTTAAACTGCTCCGCCACGGCGTTGAGTGCACGCGTCGAACGCGGCGTAGAAATGCCATAGCCACGCTTACGCAGGTCCTTGGCCAGCATATCGCGACCGGCGGCAGCGTCGTCGTCCTTGGTCGCAGCGGCAAAATAGCGGCGGATCTTTGACTTGGCGGAAGGTGTCTTAACGATCTTGAGCCAATCGCGCGACGGCTTGGAACTCTTGTTAGTCAGGATTTCAACGCGGTCGCCCGTCTTGATCTCGTGCGTGAGCGGAGCCACCGCACCGTTGATTTTGGCGCCGACGCAATGGTTTCCCACCTCGGTATGAACGGCATAGGCAAAGTCGAGCGGCGTGGAGCCAGCACGAAGCGCCATGACCTCGCCTTTGGGCGTGAAGACAAAGATCTCCTGATCGAACAGATCGACCTTCAGCGAGTGCAGGTATTCCTTGGCATCGGTAATCTCGTCGGAAGCCGCCCAATCGAGCGAATGCTTGAGCCAGTTGATCTGGTCGTCCAAACGTTGAGCGTCATTGGTCTTGGAAGCAGACGATCCGCCCGACTTCTTATATAGCCAGTGGGCGGCAATGCCGTACTCGGCCTGCTCATGCATCTCGTAGGTTCGAATCTGAATCTCGAGCGGACGAGCCGTAGGGCCGATGACCGTCGTGTGGAGCGACTGGTAGTTATTGACCTTGGGCATGGCGATATAGTCTTTAAAGCGACCAGGCATGGGGTGCCACAGCGTATGCACCGCACCGAGCGTGGAGTAGCAATCGCGCACCGAATGGGTAATTACGCGCAGCGCCACCAGGTCGTAGATCTCGGAGAACTCCTTGCCCTTGCGCTTCATCTTTTGGTAGATGGACCAATAGTGCTTGGAGCGGCCGTTGATCTGGAAGTCCTCCAGACCAATGCGGTTGAGCTCATCGGTAAGCGTCTTGATGGTCTCGGCAAGGTAGCGCTCGCGGACCTCGCGCGACTCAGCCACCATGCGCGCGATGCGCTGGTAGGCATCGGGCTCCAGGTAGAAGAAGGACAGGTCCTCGAGCTCCCACTTAATAGAGCTCATGCCCAGGCGGTCGGCCAAGGGCGCGTACACGTCCATGGTCTCGCGAGCCTTAAACAGGCGACGATCCTCGCGCAGGGCTGCCAGCGTTCGCATGTTGTGCAGACGGTCGGCAAGTTTAACGATGATGACGCGAATGTCCTTGGACATGGCGAGGAACATCTTGCGCAGCGTGAGCGCCTGCTTCTCGTCCATGCTGTCGACTTCGATGTTGGTGAGCTTGGTCACGCCATCGACGAGCTCGGCCACCGTATCGCCAAACAGGCCGGAAACATCGGTGAGCGAGGTCTCGGTGTCCTCGACGGTATCGTGCAACAGCGCGGCGCACACCACGTCACAATCCATCTTGAGATCGGCCAAAATGATGGCAACCTCGACGGGATGGTTAATGTACATCTCACCCGAGCGGCGCTTTTGGTTACAGTGTTTCTCGGCGGCAAAGCAGTAGGCTTGCTCCACCTTGGAGAAGTCGTCCTCATTCATATATTTGAGGCACAAGCGCTCCAGCTTGTCGTAGCTGTCCGCCATAATCTCGGGCGGCAGCTCATCGGCATGCTTATAGTGCTCCATCTCCGAAAACGGCTGGAGGGTGGAATCATGGGCGGTACGGGCTTCGGCATCCATCGAGGTCCCCTTCCCCTAGGCCCGCGGTACGATCGGGCGGTTAACTTTGGCTAGCATATCAGAAGCGCACGAATCGAGCGCCCAACTCCGGAAAGCCGAGAACTCCATGCGCGAGCGCAAGCCCTCCAAATAGCGAATTGACCTGCTCAATTGCACGCGGCCGGGGTTTTCGGCCATCGCGATGCGACGGGTGTCGTCAAACCCCGAAACGCGACAAAAACCAAGCTCTTCGAAGATTCCCAAGCCGCTTTCCAC
>UQIQ01000104.1 GCA_900541185.1 uncultured Collinsella sp. | reverse complement strand
GACGGAAAGCACATTAAGTGCTTTCCTTTGCGTGCGGAACTCGCGACAAACTTAACCCCCGCCCTCAGCCCCGGAGACCCTCCCTGCCGTCACATTGTTCAATCAGTTTTGCGGGCGTGCGCCGCTGCGCGGCTAGCCCGCATGCTCCTCGGCGGGGTTGGTCTGATGGATCTTGTTGAACTTCTTACTTTGGCTCAAAGAAAAACGGGAGATGCGTTGTGCATCCCCCGTTTTTGTTGCGGTTAGTCTAGGTCAATAAACTTGGTGCTTAGGATCTTGCCGTCTTTTACTAGCATTCTGGCCATGGTGGGGCCTCGGGTGCCTCTGGGGTAGCTGGCGCTGCCCGGGTTGAGGACTAAGCAACGGCCCACTTGGGCTTCTTTGGTTACGTGGGTGTGGCCGTTGATGGCTACGTCTACGGATCCCACCGGAAGGTCTTCGCGGTAGTGGGCTACGGCGAATTTAAGGCCTTCGTAGGTAAAGAGCGCAAGACGGTCTACATCGGGGCCGTAGTCGCGGTAGTAATCGTTGTTGCCCAGTACGGCCCGCACGGGGGCGATAGTGCATAGGTGCTCGTAGTCCATCTCCGACGTAAGGTCACCGGCATGGATAATCAGATCCGCGCCCTTAAGCTCGTCCAAGAGCGCAGGCGAAAGATAGCCGTGGGTGTCCGAGATGATGTCGATACGCTTGGCGCTTGCACTGTTCATGGGATCCCTTCCGCAAAAAACGATTCGGCAGATACATACAAAAAAGGCCCCACGGCTCCGCAGACGATGGGTCTACAGGGCTGCGGGGCCAGTGTGCTAGAGACTCAGAGCCTTCTTGAGCGGCACGACGCGGCGGCGCGAAACCGGCACGCGTTCGTCGACGCCCGTAATGCCCAGCTGGATGGCGCCCGAGGGCACCGTCTCCACATCCGTGACGCACGCCAAGTTGACGATATAGCGGCGGTGAACACGGAAGAAGCCAAAGTCGCAGAGCTTGGCCTCAAACTGCGCCAGCGAGGTCGTCGACAAAAAGCGATCATCGACGGTATAGATGCAGGAGTAATCGTCCTTGGCCATGATAAAGCGAATGTCGTCCACGGGAATGAGCACCTTGCGGCCGCCCTTTTCCACCGGGATACGCTCGATGGTCACCTTGCTGTCCGTAACCGGCTTGGTGCGTTGCATGACCTTCTCGATCGCGCGATCCAAGCGAGCTTCCTCGACCGGCTTCATCAGATAATCGACGGCATCCACGTCGAATGCCTCGACCGCATGGTCACTATACGCAGTCACAAACACGATCGCCGGCGGATTTTTGAGCTTATGCAGCGCCTCGGCAAGTTGCAAGCCCGAGGCACCGGGCATCGAGATATCGAGAAACACGACATCCACGCGACTGTCCATAAGCATCTCGATGGCGGAGCGGACGCTCGACGCCTCCGTGATCGTGCCGATCTTGCCCGTTTGCTCGAGCAGGAAGCGAAGCTCCGAGCGAGCCGGCGCCTCATCATCCACAATCATCGCACGCAGCATAGGGATAAAACCTTTCGTCAACTAACTACGCCGGGCATCCGTCGCATGACGTTGAGCCCGTAGCCTTTCATTTTACTCTTGAATGTCAAAGATGCTCTCTGACAAATCAAGATGAAGGAGCACTTTGGTGCCCTTGCCCGGCGCCGATTCGACACGCGTATAGGAGTGCGGCCCATAAAAGCGATGGATGCGCTCCGAAATATTGTGCATGGCCACACCGGCGCCGCCACCCTGGGGAGAGCTGGCGTCGGGACGGGCAGAGTGCTCGTCAAACAGTCTGGCGGCGGTACCCTCATCCATGCCCACGCCATTATCGGCCACGGCAATCAAGATTGCATCCTCGCCGTCTTGGTGAACGGTCACGTCGATCCTCAGGGCGTCGTCATCGCCCATACCATGACGCACGGCGTTCTCGACAATCGGCTGGATCACGAACGCCGGCACCAGCGTATCTTCCACGTCCTCGGACACATCGAACGTCGCAAGCACGCGGTCCTCGCCAAAGCGGGCCTTCTCAAAGGTAAGGTAGCGCTTGGTCTGTGCGACCTCGCGCGAGACCGGAATAAGCGATCCCGAGTTGTCGAGCGTGGCACGATAGAACGATGAGAACTCACGAAGCAGTTCGCGGGCCCGCAGCGGGTCGGTGCGCGTAAACGATGCAATGGTGTTCAGCGTGTTGAACAGGAAGTGCGGGTTAATCTGCGCCTGCAGCGCACGCACCTCGGCGCGCGCTGTGAGTTCCTTTTGCACCTCGAGCTCGTGGATGGCGAGCTGCGTGGACAAGATCTCGGCAAAGCCCGAGGCAAGCGCATACTGGGTACGGTCGACGGCGCGCGGGGTCTTGTAGTAGAACTTGAGCGTGCCGACGGTACGATCGCCCACCTTGATGGGGGCGATAATGCCGGCGGGGACTTGGTTGTGCGAGCCGTCCGAGCCCACGAGACTCGACGTCATCTCGTATGCCGTCTTCTGCTTGAAAAAAA
>UQIQ01000103.1 GCA_900541185.1 uncultured Collinsella sp. | reverse complement strand
TCCGTACATGTACGGATGAATATGGGAGGTGTTCGGATGAAGTTGATATTCAAGGAGATGGAGAAATGCGATTGCGCGTAAGAAAAAATGCGTGCGGTGCGCGTCGCGAGTATTACAATGAAGACCCGTAAGATGTGTATGGACAACTTCTACGGGAAGCGCAGGTAACTCAATATGACCAAGCATGTGTTCGTGACCGGCGGCGTGGTTTCGTCTCTGGGCAAGGGTATTACCGCGGCCTCGCTGGGCCGTCTGCTCAAGTCGCGCGGCTACAAGGTAACGATGCAAAAGGCCGACCCGTATCTGAACGTCGACCCCGGCACCATGAGCCCGTTCCAGCATGGCGAGGTCTTTGTGACCGAGGACGGCTACGAGTCCGATCTGGACCTGGGCCACTACGAGCGCTTTATTGACGAGAACCTGACCCGCGATTCCAACTTTACGACTGGTGCCATCTATAAGAGCCTGATCGCCCGCGAACGTCGCGGTGACTTTTTGGGCGGCACCGTGCAGGTGATCCCGCACGTCACGAACGCCATTAAGGATAAGTTCCGTCGTATTGAGGAACAGACCGGCTCCGACGTGGTCATCACTGAGTTGGGCGGCACCATCGGTGACATCGAGTCGCAGCCGTTTGTCGAGGCCATCCGCCAGTATCGCAAGGAGGCCGGCCCCGAGAACGTCTGCTACATCCACGTGTCGCTCGTTCCCTATATCGCCGCCGCCCACGAGGTCAAGACCAAGCCGACGCAGCACTCCGTCAAGGAGCTCCGCAGCTTTGGTATCCAGCCCGATATTATCGTTCTGCGCTCCGATCACCATATCGACGATGCCATCCGCGGCAAGATCGCAAGCTTCTGCGACGTCGACACCGACTGCGTCTTTACCAACGAGGACTGCGCGAGCATCTACGATGTTCCGCAGCTGCTCGCCGAGCAGGACTTTGACCTGCGCATTTGCGAGCGTCTGGGTCTGGACCCGCGTGAGCGCGACATGAGTCAGTGGAACGAGTTCCTGCGCAAGCAGAACCATGCCAACCAGCACGCCGACAAGGTGAAGATCGCCGTCGTGGGCAAGTATACGCAGCTGCCCGATGCCTACCTGTCGGTTATCGAGGCCCTGCACCACGCGGGCGTGTTCTACGATCGCCACGTTGACGTGCAGCTGGTCGATGGCGAGAGCCTCGACGAGCAGAACGTCTCCGAGGTCCTGGGTGACGCCTCGGGCATCTTGGTCCCTGGCGGCTTTGGCAAGCGCGCCCTGGAGGGCAAGATCCTCGCGGCCGAGTTCGCCCGCGAGCACAAGATTCCGTATCTGGGCATTTGCCTGGGTATGCAGGTAGCCGTGTGCGAGTTCGCCCGCAACGTGGTCGGCCTTGCCGGCGCCAGCTCTTCCGAGTTCGATCCGGACGGCCCGTATAGTGTCATCGACCTGATGAGCTCGCAGGAGGACGTGACCGAGAAGGGCGGCACCATGCGCCTGGGCGCCTATCCGTGCAAGCTCGCCGCCGATACCCTCGCGCGCGAGGCATACGGCGAGGAGCTCGTCTACGAGCGTCACCGTCACCGTTTTGAGTTCAACAACGCCTTCCGTGACCAGCTCGAGGACGCCGGTCTGGTTATCTCGGGTCTTTCGCCCGACGAGCGTCTGGTCGAGATGGTCGAGCTGCCGCGCGACGTACATCCGTGGTATGTGGCAACCCAGGCTCATCCCGAGTTCAAGAGCCGCCCGACCAACCCGCAGCCGCTGTTCCGCGAGTTCGTGCGCGCTTCGATCGGCCAGCACGAGGGTGTCGACCGTCTGCAGGTGACGCCCAAGAACCTCGCTACGGACTAAGGGTGCCGGAGAATAAGGAACATACTGAAGCTACTCCCTCGTCGCTCGCTGTGGTGGCGGGGGAGTATCTCGATTACCTCGCGGTCGAGCGGGGTTTGGCGCGCAACACGATTGCGGCCTACCGTCGTGACCTGACGACGTACTGCGCCTATCTGGAGCGGGCTGACATTGCGTCTTTTGAAGAGGTGACCCGTCAGGTCGTGGAGGGCTTTGTTGCCGATCGCCGCGACGGAGGCTATTCCGACGCCTCGGTGGAGCGCGCGCTTGCTGCCGTGAAGGGCCTGCATGCCTTTTTGGTGCGCGATGGGGCCGTGGCCCAAAACCCGACGGCGGCGTTGCGCCTGCCCAAAAAGGCAGATCGCCTGCCGGAATACCTTTCGGTGGAGGACGTCTCGGCACTGCTGGATCAAGACTTTCCCGAGGGCGAGATGGGACTGCGCGATCACGCCATCTTGGAAGTGCTTTACGGTTGCGGCTTGCGCGTGAGTGAACTGGTTGGGCTCGATGTGGGCGATATCCATATCGATGACGGGTTTGTCCTGGTGCGCGGTAAGGGCTCCAAGGAGCGTCTGGCCCCGTTGGTGGGAAGCGCGGCGCGTGCCCTGACACACTATCTAGGTGACGGGCGCACTCTCCTGGCCGCCCATGCTCACGGGACGGAGACCTCGGCGGTCTTTTTAAATAAGAACGGACGTCGCCTGTCGCGTCAGGCCGTGCATGCGATATGCGAGCGGTATGGGCGCCAGGTGGGGCTGGTGGGGCTCCATCCCCATACCTTGCGCCACTCCTTTGCCACCCACATGCTCGCGGGCGGTGCCGACCCTGTCTCTTATACACATCTCCGAGCCCACGAGACTCGACGTCATCT
>UQIQ01000102.1 GCA_900541185.1 uncultured Collinsella sp. | reverse complement strand
GATCTACACCTATTAAGTCGTCGGCAGCGTCAGATGTGTATAAGAGACAGGCTCGGACTCGGTGGCGGCGTGCGCTGACGTGGTCTGGGTCTTGCCCTGCGACTCGAGCCAAATGATGGCGTCCAGAACGTTGCAGTCGGCGGCGTCGAGCGCGGCTTTGGCATCGGTGTAGCTCACGTTGCACTTGGTGCGGATGGTTTCAACTTTTTCGAGGTCGTCCATGACCTGTCCTTTCGTTCGATGGGCGCGACGCCGGGCGATCTGCCCGGGCGCGAGCGTTGCGTTCGGCGGCCTGCGTTGCGCGACGCTGCCCCGCCCTTGGTCGAACTCTATAGTGCAGGTTATAGATTAAGCGATTCTTGAGCCAAGATTAACGTTGGATGAGTTTTTGGGTAGCGGTGGGAAAAGTATTAGACCTCGATAGCGGGGGATGTGGTGCCGGTGCAAAACGGCGTCAAAGGTTGGTCGAGCAGGCGGTTTCTCCATTGATGTCCGCACAGCATGTGACACTTACCCTGCCGCCCCGCTCTGCCGCGGCGGCATGCGTCTGAACAACGACCCTCTAAGGAGTTCGATACCGATGAGTGACAACGCAAAGCATCTCGCAAAGAAGTGCGTAAAGGACGCGGGGCCGTGCCTCGCGCTGTGCGTAGCCGGCGCAGCGGTCGCGCTGCTGGCTGTTCTGGGGCCGTTCGACGTGCTCCGAAGTGCCAGCTTTCTGCATGTTTGCATGGCTCTTGCCGGCGCCACGATGACCGGCGGCGTGCTCGATCTGATCTTTTGGGTGTTTGACCCGTTTGGATGGAAGAGCGAGGGGTAGGTCCCAAAGGATGGAAGGGCTGGAACGGTTGACTTAGTGATCGTGCAGAATGTGGGCTAGCGACTTACAGGGAAGTGGTGATCCGATGACGGTCTATGTGACGGGCGATATTCACGGCGGCGTCGACATGCAAAAGCTTCGCGACTGGGATCTTGGGGATGGTCTGACAAGTGACGACTATCTCATCATCGCGGGCGACTTTGGCTTTCCGTGGGATTTCTCTGCCGAGGAATGTGCCGACATCGCCTGGCTGGAGTCGCGCCCCTATACCGTGCTGTTTGTCGACGGCAACCACGAGCGTTTCGATCACTGGTCGGAGCGCCCCATGGAGCTGTGGCACGGCGGCCTGACGCAGCGTCTGTCGGACACCTCGCCCATCCGACGCCTGACGCGCGGTGAGGTTTTTGAGCTCGACGGCTCAACGATCTTTACCATGGGCGGCGCCAC
Organism: uncultured Collinsella sp.; assembly: GCA_900541185.1. Classification (GTDB taxonomy): domain Bacteria; phylum Actinomycetota; class Coriobacteriia; order Coriobacteriales; family Coriobacteriaceae; genus Collinsella. The sequence goes on along the minus strand of UQIQ01000102.1, from coordinate 1,488 downwards.
GAGCGTGGATAAGGAATACCGCATTCCGTATTCCAGCTGGTGGCCGCAGGAGCTGCCGGACGAGCGCAACTTTGAGGAGGCGCGGGCAAAGCTCGACAGCGTGGGTTGGAAGGTCGACTATGCGATCACCCATACCTGCTCCACGCGCATGCTTTCGCCCACGCTTTACCCGGCACCTGGCTGGAATTATCCCGATGTCGATCGACTCACCACGTTTTTCGACGAGCTGGAGGACCACCTGGACTACAAGCGCTGGTACTACGGGCATTTTCATCGTGACGCCAACCCAGCCGAGTGCCACACCGTGCTCTACGACTGTATTGTCCGCCTGGGCGACGAACTCCAGCCCTGGGATGTCGCGTAGGGGCGGGGTGGCTGGCTACTCGACCGTTACAGTGATGTTTTCCCGATGCGTGCGGATAACATCCCAGCTAAAGTGCTCGACCAGCTGCTCGGCAGAGCGCGGTGTGGCGTCCGGCGCGATGCCTGTTTGCCCGGCGAGCCAGCCCAGTAGTGCCTCGGGCGCGCCAAAGCGGGTGCGGAGCTCGCCCAGGTCCAGGTCGCGGTCGCGCTTGGAAAGGCGGCGGCCATCCGGCGACATGAGCAGCGGAATGTGCGCGTAGTGCGGCGTGGGAAGTTCCAGCAAATGCTGCAGGTAGATTTGGCGCGGCGTGGAGCCCAGCAGATCGCATCCGCGCACGACCTCGGTGACGCCCATGGCAGCGTCGTCGACCACCACGGCTAGCTGGTAGGCAAAAACGCCGTCGCTGCGGCGCACCAAAAAGTCACCGCACTCGGTGGCAAGTGCTTCGCATTGGGCTCCGTACGTGCGGTCCACGAATTCGATCACGTCGCTGGCGAGGTCGTCGACGGTGGGCACGCGCAGGCGCGTGGCCGGAGCACGCAGGGCACTGCGGCGGGTGATTTCATCAGCAGAAAGACCTCTGCAGGCGCCGCGGTAGATGGGCGTGCCGTCGCTGGCGTGCGGCGCGCTCGCGGCGTGGAGTTCGGCACGCGTGCAAAAACAGGGATAGGTGAGGCCGGCGTCTTGCAGCTGGCGCAGGGCGTCCTCGTACAGATCCAGGCGATCGTGCTGGTAGTAGGGGCCTTCGTCCCACTCGAGCCCCAGCCAGGTCAGATCGTCAATCAGTTGAGCGGCAAGTTCCGGGCGCTTGCAGCGATCGTCCAGGTCCTCGATGCGCAGCACGATGCTGCCGCCCTGGCTGCGGGCCGAAAGCCACGAGCACAGGCAGCTGAACACGTTGCCCAAGTGCATGCGGCCCGAGGGCGACGGGGCAAAGCGGCTCACGACGGGCGCGAGGGCGGGGGCGAGCTTGCTGTTGGACGCCGTCGACGTGGCCACGGCGTGTGTTGCTGTGTTGCATGCGTTGATATCCATGCGGACGAGTATAGCGCGGGGCGCGGTGGGGGAGACGCTGCCGTGGCCTGCAAGTTGCCGAGCTGTCTCTTATACACATCTGACGCTGC
>UQIQ01000101.1 GCA_900541185.1 uncultured Collinsella sp. | reverse complement strand
GTTGGGGCCGAGCTGGCACTCCTCGCCCACGGTGACGTGGCCGATCAGGTGCGTCTGCGGCCACACGACGGTGTCGCGGCCGATGGTGGCGTCGGGGCCGATCCAGGCCTGCGTGGGGTCGATGAACGTGACGCCCTCGGCCATCCAGTGCTCGTTGATGCGGTCGCGCGCGATGGCGGTGAGCTGCGCGAGCTGAATGCGGCTGTTGACGCCCAGGCCGTCGCGGTAGTCGTCGCAGTGGAAGATGGAGACGGCCTGGGCGTGGCCTTTGAGGATCTCGAGCATGTCGGGCAGGTAGTACTCGGACTGCGCGTTGTCGTTGCCGATCTCGTTAATGTGGGCGGCGAGCTGCGCGCCGTCAAAGGCGTAGCAGCCGGCGTTGCACTCGAGCAGCGTGGCGGCCTGCTCGGGCGTGCAGTCCTTCTGCTCGATGATACGCTCGATCTGACCATCGGCGCCCAGCTTGATGCGGCCGTAGCCGAAGGGGTCGGGCGGGGTCATGGTCATGACGGTGCAGGCGAGCTCGCCGGTGGCGACGGTTTGCGCGAACTTGGCGACGGTGTCGGCGGTGATGAGCGGCAGGTCGCCGTTGAGCACCACGACGGGGCCTTGCGCGATGCCGCAGGCCTCGAGCGCGACCTTCACGGCGTGGCCGGTGCCCAGGCGCTCGGTCTGCTCGACGCACTCGACCTTGGTGGCGCTGCTGGCGTAGGCGCCGTCGATGAGGGCGCGCATCTCGTCGGCGTGGCTGCCGATGACGACCACGACGCGGCTGCAGCCGGCCTTGATGGTAGCGTCGACGATCCACTGGACCATGGGCTTGCCCAGGATCTTGTGCGAAACCTTGCAGTGGTTCGACTTCATGCGGGTGCCCTCGCCGGCAGCGAGGATAATTGCGGTTGCGTCCATGTGATCTCCTGTTACGTTATAGAGACGTGTGTTTGGAAACGATACACGGCGCAATATGATACCGCAGGCATATGTTGAGCGCGTAGCGATTGGTTTGCGGCGGTTGAGGCTTGCGCCGCCGGTGTGGTGTTTGCACTGCTTGCGTGCGGCATTGGCGGTGCTGCGGAGCTGTCGTTTGAGCGAGGGGACGGGGGTGCCCGTGGACAACATACGAGAGGAGTTTGGCGGCGAGCCCGTTGCGGCATTCTCGATGTCGCATCCGGCTGTGCCGGCACTCTATATAGTGCTGACGCTGGGGCTCACCATGTTCTCGATGCAGCCGGTGCTGATTGCGCTGTCGCTTGCGGGCGGGCTGGCGTATGGATTTGCGACGCGCGGTGCTGCGCGCACGTTGGGGGCGCTTCGCTGGCAGCTGCCGGTGATTTTGATTATCGCGCTGGTCAATCCGCTGTTTAGCGCCTCGGGCTCGACGGAGTTGTTCCGTATTGGTATGCGCGCGGTGTATCTGGAAAGCATGGTATACGGCCTGTGCATGGGCGGGCTGTTTGTGGCGAGCGTGCTGTGGTTTGAGGCCGCGGCGTCGATGCTCGAATACGACAAGGTGCTCGCGCTGCTGGGCAATGCCGCACCGGTGATTGCGCTCATGATCTCGATGTGCATGAGGCTTATCCCGCAGTTTTTACGCCGCGGTCGTACGGTGCTGGCGGTGCAGGATGCGATTGATGTGCCGGGCCGCGCGCCCACCGATCCCGTGCGATCGCGCCTGCGGGCGTCGAGCGTGTTGATGGGCTGGGGCATGGAAGATTCGCTGGAGCGCGCGGACGCGATGCGCTCGCGCGGGTGGGGTGCCGCGACACGTCGTACGACGTATGCGCGGTATCGACTGGGGCGCAGCGACGTTGCCGCGCTGGTCGGGCTCGCGCTGTTTGGTGCTGCCGCGGTGGCCGTGGCGGCGACCGCGACGACACAGTACTCGTTTTATCCGCAGCTCTCGGTGCCGGCGCCGTGGCTGGGCTATGTCGTGTACGCTGCCTGGATGATGCTGCCTTGCGCGTCGCACGCGATTGATGAGAAGAGGTTTGGCTGATGGCTCGGTTGGATAGGAGCTCGGCGGCGGGTGTGGCATATGGCTCGGCCGCGCCGGCGATTGAGGCGCGGAGCCTGAGCTTTGCCTACCCCGATGCTGATGCTGCGGTGCTCGAGGGGCTCGACTGGTCTGTTCCCCAAGGTGCATTTGCGCTGCTTGTTGGCGGTACCGGATCGGGTAAGTCGACGCTGCTGTCGCTGCTCAAGCCCGAGATCGCTCCGGCGGGCGAGCGCACTGGCGAACTGAGCGTGCTGGGCGAGAACGTTGCCGACATGGACGTGCGGGCATCGGCGGAGCGCGTGGGCTATGTGTTCCAGGATCCCGAGAACCAGATCGTGTGCGAAACCGTGTGGCACGAGATGGCGTTTGGCCTAGAGAATCTGGGTGTGTCGCGCGACGAGATGCGCCGCCGTGTTGCCGAGACCAGCTATTTCTTTGGTCTGGAGGACTGGCTTCATCGTGATACCGATACGCTTTCGGGTGGCCGCAAGCAGCTGCTGTCGCTTGCCGCCGTCCTGGCGCTGCGCCCGCGCGTGCTGCTGCTCGACGAGCCCACGTCTCAGCTCGATCCCGTTGCCGAGAAGAATTTCCTGCACGCGCTGTTTCGTGTGAATCGCGAGCTGGGCTGCACGGTTGTTGTGGCGACGCATCAGCCGCGCCCAATGCTCGAATACGCGACGTGTGCGTACCGGATTGAGGATGGCCGCGTGCACGAGGCGGCGGATATGGCTTCTTTGGTATGCCGAGAATCGCTGTTTTCCGATGACACGTTGGGGTGGGGTGCCATCCGATGTGCAAAAAACGGAGTATTCAGCAGGCGTGAGGACAATTTGGGCTCTCTGGAGCCGCCCGGGGACGTATCGAGCGCGAAAAAAAGTTTGGAATTGGACAAATCGTCCGAATTTGTGGCGCAAACGTCGCTCGAGAACGGCTTGGAAGCCTTCTCGCGCACGGATGGAAGCAGAATACTCCCTGTCTCTTATA
>UQIQ01000100.1 GCA_900541185.1 uncultured Collinsella sp. | reverse complement strand
ATGCAGCAGGGGCTCTCAATGTTTTTATGTCCTGCTCATATCGTCTCTGCCGGCACTTGGGGACAGTCCTTGCGCCGATCTAAATAAGTTGCGGTGAGATAGTTCTTGAATTGGCTTTTTGAGGGCTAAACAGGAACTATCTCACCGCAACTGCGTTGAGCGTTTTTTGGCAGCTGGTTTACTTGCTTGCGAACAGCCAGACTAGGATGATCACGAGGACTACGGCGATAATGCAGACGATGGCGCCGGTGAATTTGATGCGTGAGTCGCGGGTACGCTCGCGCACCGCGTCCTCGGTGGCCTCGAGCTGGGCGACTTCTCGCTCGGTCTCGGCGCGTTCGGCTTTGTCTCGGGCCAAGGATCCTGCAAGCGACTCAGTGATCTCTGGGTGGTCGTGCACCTCGGTCGCCTGTTCGATAATCGACTGCGCATGCGCGGCATCTGCTTGGGTGTTGGCTATGCTCTGCTCTTGGTCGCGGCGTGCCTTGTCCTCGGCAGCGATCTTCTCGCGCAGTTCGCGCTGGCGCGTTGCAGCGGTGGTTTTTGCGGTCTGCAGCTCGTCGCGCGCGGCATCGGCCTCTGCCGTCACGGCTTGGTGCGCGCGTTTGGCTTCGGCAATGGGGGCCTGCGCCTGTTCGACGGCCTGCTCGGCTGCGGCAAGCGAGTGCTCAAGGTCGGCGGTGATGCGCGGGACATCTTCTTCGGCTTTTCGCAGGGCATCTGCCGTGTCGGAGATCTGCATCGAGAGCTCGCTAGTGCGCACCGTATAGTTGGCGGGATTTGCCGATGGATTGCGTTGCAGCTCGGCATACTCATGACGCAGCGTCTCGAGCTGGGCGCGCGTGGCGTCGACGGTTTGTTGTGCGGCCGCAATGCCGGCGTCTCGCTCGGCCTTCACCTTGTCGCGGATGCGCTTAGAATCCTCAAGACGTCGCATGAGGCGGTTGCCGGTCTCGCGAGAGCTCGCCTCGCGGGCCTCCACGGCGTCGAGCGCGGCCTTCAGGCGGAGCTCAGTCGCGTCATCCTCTGTCTTCATTTGTTCGAACTGACCCTTGAGCTCTGTCGCTTTGGCGGCGTGGGCATCACGGTCAATCTCGGCTGCCGCAGCGGTCTTTTGCGCTGTGGCGATCGCCTGACGCTGGTCGGCGACGATCTGGTCGTAGCGGCCTGCGATATCCTGGCGCGTCTCGAGTTCCTCGGCCTGATCGGCAATGCGCTGCTCAAGTTCGGCCAGGTGGGCGCGGGCATCGGCAAGTGCCTTTTTCGCGGCGTTCATCTCGCGCATGGCCGAGGCGCCCTGGGCGATAAAGGTGCCCACGGCGTTCGCAGTGTTCGAGACAGCGGTCCCCAGATCGCGGCTCGCGGCGGGGGAGTGCGGGGCGGTTGGGCGAGCGGTGTCGGCAGCGTCCGCATCGGCAGCCTGCGGCGCGGCGATATTGCCGGTACCGCCCTCGACCACAGAAAAGCCTGCTGCGTGCGGATCGACCGCATCGGCGCCAATCGTGGGGTGCTCGAGCTGCAGAAACGAGGGCATGGTGCTGCCCTGGTCGGCAACCGGAGTCTCGCCGGGCACAAAGGTCGAGGCCGCCTCGGCGGCCTCCTCTTCCTCGGCATCGATATCGGCATCGGCGACGGCGTCTTTCATCGCTTTGACAGCATCCATCATGGAGTCCATGACGGCATCGAGCTCTTCTTCCGAAGACACCTCGATGGGGCCCGCTGCTTGCGGGGCGTCGTCCTGTACAGGGGCGTCGTCCTGAGCGGGCGCATCGTCGTTTTGCTCATCGGCGTTTTCTATTTCGGGGGTTTCCGCCGTAGCGCTTTCGTCCAAGATGGGGTCGTCGATGTCGATACCATCGCAGGTCACAGCGTCAGTATCTGCGGTGACGTCTGCGGGATCATCAATATGCTGTTGAGTCTGGGGGTCCAGCTCGTCTGTCATAGGCATGTGCTCCTCATCGTTGTTTGTCACCCTATGATAAAGTCTCGCGCCGACATCCCGCGCGCCGCAGCAAAGTTTCAAAACGTGTTCGATGGCTTGATCTGATAACGATAACTCGGCCGCTTTATCCGGTTTGTACTTGACAATCCCTTCGCCGAACGACGTGGTGCCGTTCGCCTGCTGCGGTCTTTATTTTTCACTTGAACCCGCTAAAGTTGCATTTCAGCTTTTGGCGCGTGAAGTTGGATACGCGCAGTCGGCGGGCGTGCCCGTCGCGATTTGAAAGGACTTTGTATGGGACTTTTCACTGGTAAGACCGTGATCGTCACCGGCGGCGGCAAGGCCACGCTCAAGGACGGTTCCGCTGGCTCCATCGGCTACGGCATCGATATCGCATTTGCCAAGGAGGGCGCGAACCTCGTCATCACCGGCCGCAACGTTGCCAAGCTCGAGGCCGCCAAGGAGTCTCTCGAGGCCGAGTACGGCGTCAAGGTTCTGCCTGTTCAGGCCGATGTCTCGGCTGGTCAGGACAACGAGGCCGTCGTCCAGAACGTCATCGACAAGGCCATTGAGGAGTTCGGCCGCATCGACGCCGTCGTCAACAATGCTCAGGCCAGCGCCTCGGGCGTGACCATCGCCGATCACACCATGGACCAGTTTAACCTGGCCATTTACTCCGGTCTGTATGCTACCTATCTGTACATGCAGAAGGCCTATCCGCACCTGAAGGAGACCAAGGGCTCCGTGGTCAACTTTGCCTCGGGCGCCGGCCTGTTTGGCAACTATGGCCAGTGCAGCTATGCTGCCGCCAAGGAGGGCATCCGCGGCCTGACCCGCGTTGCCGCCAACGAGTGGGGCAAGGATGGCATCAACGTCAATATCGTTTGCCCGCTTGCTTGGACCGCTGCGCTCGAGAACTTCCAGGATGCCTATCCCGAGGCGTTCAAGGCCAATGTCCACATGCCGCCGGCGGGTCACTACGGCGACGTCGAGAAGGAAATCGGCCGCGTGGTCGTTCAGCTCTGCGGTCCCGACTTTAAGTACATGAACGGCGAGACCGTCACCCTTGAGGGTGGCATGGGCCAGCGGCCTTAGGGGTTACGCGGTTTTACCAAACCGCGCAACCAGTTGACGCTGCAAGCCCGCCAGAGC
>UQIQ01000099.1 GCA_900541185.1 uncultured Collinsella sp. | reverse complement strand
GATGACGTCGAGTCTCGTGGGCTCGGAGATGTGTATAAGAGACAGGAAGAAGTGGCCTCAAAACAAGAATTTGCCCAGCGAATTCTGGCAAATCCTGCCAAGGCAGCAAAAATAAATGCTGCCAAGCGTAATATGTGTCTTGGTATGGGCGTTGTTGTGACGGTTCAGACGGGAAAAGACGAGGTTTCCAAATTAGAGATTCCCGTTATGACCGACGAGGTCAAACGCGATTCAAGTCTATATAAGTCGTATCGGAATGTCGCCGAGAAGATCAAGGCAGAATTTGATGCCATGGGAGGGCTGACCTAATTTTGGCGGCATACGTGTCTGAATGAGGAGTCTGTGCAATGGCAGGCGAATCTTATGCAATTCCCCCCAAAGATCGTGCTGTTGAGGGAATTCTTTGGTATATCCAGCACCATCAGCTTGCCGGCGGCGATCGCCTGCCGGCCGAGCGCGTGCTGTGCGAAGAGATTGGCGTTTCGCGTACGGCGTTGCGTGCCGGTATCACGCGGCTTATCTCGTGTGGAACGCTCGAGAGCCGTCGCGGATCGGGCACGTATGTGTGTCCTCCCAAGCCGCTGAATATCTTCCAGGAAACGTATAACTTTTCCGATGCTGTGCGGACTGCCGGCCTGCACCCCTCTTCTCGTCTGGTTTCCACCGGGACCATCGAGGCGGATGAGGCGCTTGCCGACAAGCTTGGGGTGGCTGTAGGCGCTCCCTTGCTCCGCATGCAGCGCGTTCGACTTATTGAGGGCGAGCCGGCGTCAATCGAGACCGCTCACGTTAACCTGTCCCTGTGCCCATCGCTTCCCGAGCACGATTTTGAGTGTGAGAGCCTTTACGATGTCTTGCTCAAAGAAGGCGGCGTGCGTGTTGAGCATGGACGTGAGCATATTTCCATCTCGCGTTTGAACGCCGAAGAGGCCGAGCTGCTCCAGCAAAAAGAGGGAACGCCGGTGTTCTATGAGAGCTCGATCGAATTTGATAAGGACATGCGTTTTGTGGAGCATTGCAAATCGGTGATTTTGCCCACAAAGTTCCGCTTTGCCGATAACGGTGAAAAGAACGGCATGAGGAGCGTGGCAGGTGAACAATGGCTGAAACAGTAGATGCCACCCCGGTTTATATGCGCATACGACGTCGCATTGAAGAGCGTATCGAACGCGGTATATATCCCACGGGTTCCATGATTCCGTCCGAAAAAGACCTCGCCGAGGAATTTGGTACGACACGCTTGACCATCCGGAGTGCTGTCGATGAGTTGGTTCGGCGCGGGCAGATTCGTCGCGTCCGCGGAAAGGGCGCGTTTGTGGCACAGAAAGTGCCCGTTGCCTACGAGCGAACAGGAGGCTTTCGCGAGTCGGTTCGTGCTTCGGGCGGCGAGCCGTCCGTCCGCATCCTCGCGCGTTCCAAGCGTTATGCGGGCCCTTATTACGCCAACCTGTTTGGCATTGCCGAGGACGATTTGCTGTATTCGATTCGGCGTTTGAACTGCGTCAACGGCGATCCCGTATCGATTGAGATGGCGTTCATCCCGTGCCTGCTGTTTCCCACAATCGAAAATATTGACGTGTCGGTCTTCAGTTTGTACGAGACCTATGAGATGCTGGGCCGAAAGCCGGTCATGGCGCAGGAGAAGCTCGATATCGAGGCGGTGGGTGCACGCGACGCGGGCTTGCTTGGCTTGGAACAAGGGGATCTTGTTTTGCTTTTGGAATGTGTGAGCTATGACGCGAGCGGTCAGGCTATCGAGTATGTAAAGTCCTTCAATCGTGGCGATGCGGGCGGCTACACCTATACGTACTAGCTGGGGCTTTGCATCACGCGCGGTAACAGCCGGTCTGTTTGGGCAATTTGACCGACTGTATATACAACCTTACATGGCTCAAAATCGACCGTTCGCCGAAGGGGATAAATTAATCGACAAAGAGGTATCAAAAAGCCGTAATCTGTAACTGTGATTGGTATCAAATACTAATGATTTGTTACGAGGTGAGACGATGAAGATGCTCGATTACGTTCAGCTTGCCCATGTGCGTATGGGAGAGAACCTCGAGCGTTCGTCTAAGCTGGTAGTGCAGCTCGTTGATATTTTCCAGTCCGGTTCTTTTGACGCGCTGCGCATCGTTGCTTCGGGTTCGTCGCGCCATGCCGCCGATTGCGCCCGCGATTACCTGCAAGATGCCCTGCAGATGCAGGTGTCCGTTGTGACGCCCGAGGCCTTCGTCGATTTTGAACACACCTATCCACAGCATGCGCTTAACATCGCCGTCTCGCAGAGTGGCTATTCGACCAATACGATTGCGGCGCTCGATTACATGCGCGCACACGATATGGCTGCAGTTGCGCTCACGGCAAACGTCGAGGCACCCATCAAGGAACACGCTGACATCGTTCTTGACTACGGTGTGGGCGTCGAGTCGGTGGACTTTGTGACTCTGGGCGTCGAGGTTCTTGTTGAGTACCTGGTGCTCTTTGGTATTTACGGTGGTCAGGCGCGCGGAACGATTGACGCCAAGGGCGTTGCCCAGCGTCTTGACGACCTGCGCGAGGCTATCCAGGCCAATGCCGTGATGTGCAAGACCGCCGAGGCATATGTCCAAGACCACATGCTCGAGCTTTCTGAGCACACGCCCGCTATGGTCGTCGGCAACGGCCCCAACTACGGTGTTGCCGAGGAGGCGGCGCTCAAGCTGAGCGAGACCATCAAGATTCCTGCCATGCATCACGAGGGCGAGGAGTTCGTCCACGGTCCCGAGATGCAGATCGTTCCGGGCTATCTGGTGTTTATTGTCGACGATCCGCAGGGGTCGGAGCGTCTTGCGAATATCGCCGATGCGCTATCGAACGTTACGGCAAAAACGGTGCTGCTCACGGCCCATCCCAAGGGTAGGGCTCACGAGGTTGTGGTGCCTCAGGTTGCTCTGCTGCTCAGCGCAATTCCCAATCTCGTGTTCTTCCAGACGATTGCGGCAATAATCGCCGAGCGTCTGAAGTCATGGGACGTTCACCCGTATCTCGATGCTGTCTCCAAGCAAATGGAGGTCAAGGCAGAGGGCTACGAAGAGTCAGTCAATGCGCTTAAGGCCAAAGCGGCTGAGTGTTACGGAATGTAAGCGGGTTTTGATGCCCGTTGGCATGGGGGATGTGGAAACAACCCCAGAAAGGAGAGACAAATGAAGGAAACCGAGAAGATCGAGATCATGCATTTCGACCAGGAGGGCTACCTCGAGGACGGCAAGGCGCTCTACGAGACCGGCAAGAAGATGACCGCCCTCGCCG
>UQIQ01000098.1 GCA_900541185.1 uncultured Collinsella sp. | reverse complement strand
ACGAGATGACGTCGAGTCTCGTGGGCTCGGAGATGTGTATAAGAGACAGCTCAGGCAGTGCTCCATGTGGCAGCCCTCTTGCGACGCGACCTCAGCCGAAACACCCGCATCCTCCAGCAGCCCCACGAAAAAGCAGTGACGCTCCCACATTTGGCGAGCGACCTCCAGACCACGCTCCGTCAGATGAACGTCGCGCTTGCCCATTTCGACATAGCCGTTGCTTTCCAGCGTCGCCATGGCCTTGGAAACGCTCGCCTTGGTTACGCCGAGGTACTCCGCAACGTCGATCGAGCGCACGATGCCCTGGCGTTCCGACAGAACGTAGATCGATTCGAGATAGTCTTCTCCGGATTCACGTAGGGCCATGGGCCGCCTTTCGCGATGATTGCTAGTTAGCCTTTGGATACTTTCCACGGCTTACTTTACCGCAAAAGTTGCCCATGTCTTACTACTTTGCCTAAAAGTTAGCCGTGTTTCACAAAACGAGCGGGACGAAAACAAAATGGGAACACGCCCCGCAAGGAGTGTCCCCAAGTGCCGAGCCGCAGCTATAGCAGTCCAAAGTACTTCGCGGCGTTGTAGATCCCATCGTCGTCCACGGCGGTCGTCACGTAGGTCGCCGCAGCTTTCACCGTGTCCTGCGCGTTGCCCATGGCCACACTTGTGCCCACGGCCGAGAACATCGACAGGTCGTTCTCGCCGTCGCCAAAGGCAATCGCTTCACTCGCGTCGATGCCCAGGCGCTCCAGCGTCGCCGCCACACCCAGGTCCTTGCCGCCGTTGGCCGGAATAATGTCGCAGAACAGGTCGCACCAGCGCGTGGTGAGCGAATGCGACACGGCATCGGTCACGATATGCTCGTCAACTGGGTCAACAAAGGCACAGAACTGATAGACCGGCGCGTCAAAGGCATGCTCAAACGGCTCCTCGTGGTAGACGATTCCCGCGTTGCTGCCAGCCGTCACCACGCGCTCGGACAGGCGGTTCACAAACGAGTTCTCGCCCTGCATGCACAGTGAGTCGTAGCGCCCCTGCGCCACCTGGTCCACAATCACCGCAACGTCGTCCGGATCGATCGGGCAGCTGCGGTAGACGCCCTTGGCATCAAAACAGTGCTGGCCCGAAAGCGTAATGTACGCATCCCAGCCCAGGTCGAACAGCCAGTCCGGCATCTGGTAGGTCGGACGGCCCGTGGCGATCACGCACGCAATCCCCTGCTCGCGAAAGCTGTCGAGCACCTGCTGCGCCGACGCCGGAATCCGGTGGGTCTTAAAGCTCAGCAGCGTGCCGTCGATATCGAAAAACGCGGCTTTGATCATTCTCGCCTACTCCTCGCCCTCGAGCTTTTCGCTCGCCTCGAGCCACGCCATCTCCAGCTCGTCCATGGCGGCGTGAGCCTCGTCGATCTTTGCCTGCTGCTCGCCGAGCGCCGTGTAGTTGGTGGGATCGACCTGGGCCATGGCGGCCTCGGCCTCCTCCACGCGGGCGCGCTGCGTCTCCATCTTGCGCTCGAGCGAGCTCACCTCGCGGCGGAGCTTCTGACGCTCGGCGTTGGAAAGGCCGTTGGGCTGACCGCTCGACTTGGGCTTGTCGGCAGCAGCCGCCGCACCGGTGTCGAACGTGCCGGTCTTAGCGCTCGGCGCGCCCACGGGCTCGCCCTCGGCGGTAGCGTTGCACAGGCGCAGGTACTGGTCCACGCCGCCGGGCATATGCGTCAGATGGCCATCGAGCAGTGCCCACTGTTGGTCGGTCACGCGCTCCATCAAAAAGCGATCGTGTGTCACCAGGATCAGCGTGCCGGGCCAGCCGTCCAGCAGGTCCTCGACAATCGCGAGCATGTCGGTATCCAGGTCGTTGCCCGGCTCGTCCAGGATGAGCACGTTGGGCTCGTCCAGAATCGTCAGCAACAGCGACAGGCGACGGCGCTGGCCGCCCGAAAGATCGCCGATGCGGCTCCAGAGCTGCTGCGTCGTAAAGCCCAGACGCTCGCAGAGCTTCTCGGGCGAAGTCTCCTTGCCGTCGATGACGTAGTACTTCTTATAGTTGCCGAGCACCTCGCGGATCGTGTCGCCCATGTAGGGTTCGAGCTCCTCGAGCTGCTGCGACAGCACGCCAAAGCGCACTGTCTGGCCAATCTTCACGCGGCCGCGCGTGGGTTCAATCTTGCCCTGGATCACGTCGAGCAGCGTCGACTTGCCGGCACCGTTCTCGCCCAAAAGGCCATAGCGGTCGCCCGCACCAATGAGCCAGGTCACGTCAGAGAGCACCTGCTTGGGCGCGCCATCGGTATCCGCATAGCCGGCGTCCACGTCGACCACATCGATAACCTGCTTGCCCAGGCGGCTCACGGCGAGGCGCTTGAGCTCCAGCTCGTCACGCACGGGCGGCACGTCGGCGATCAGCTCGCGAGCGGCATCAACGCGAAACTTGGGCTTGGTGGAACGCGCCTGGGCGCCGCGGCTCAGCCACGCGAGCTCCTTGCGCGCCATGTTGCGACGGCGTTCCTCGGTAACCGCGGCCATGCGGTCGCGCTCCACGCGCTGCAGGATATATGCGGAGTAGCCGCCCTCGAAGGGATCGACCTGGCCGTCGTGGACCTCCCACATGCTGGTGCAGACCTCGTCCAAGAACCAGCGATCGTGCGTGACCACGAGCATGGCGCCCTGACCGCGCTGCCAGCGAGCCTTAAGATGGCGTGCAAGCCAGTTGATGGTGCGCATGTCCAGATGGTTAGTGGGCTCGTCGAGCATGAGCACGTCGTAGTCGCCGATCAACAGGCGCGCGAGGTCCACGCGGCGGCGCTGGCCACCCGAAAGCTCGCCCACCGTGCCCTCCCAGGGCACATCGCTAATGAGACCGGCGAGGATCTGGCGCGTGCGGGGGCTCGACGCCCACTCATACTCGGGCGTGTCGCCCACGACGGCATGGTGCACGGTGTCGGTGTCGACAAGCTGGTCCTTTTGGCCGAGCAGGCCGATCGTGGTGCCGCGACGATGCGTCACGCGGCCGTCGTCGGGCTCCAGCGTGCCGGCGAGCACGCTCAGCAGCGTCGACTTGCCGTCGCCGTTTTTACCGACAATACCAATACGGTCGCCCTCGCCCACGCCGAGCGTCACGCTATCGAAAATATGCTTGGTGGGAAACTCTAGGCTGACGGAATCGCATCCCAAAAGAATCGCCATATGCCCTGCTCCTTCGTAGAAATTCAACGTTGTCCATAATAGCAGCGAAAAGGCGGGCCGCACACGACACAAAAAGGCCTGTCTCTTATACACATCTCCGAGCCCACGAGACTCGACGTCA
>UQIQ01000097.1 GCA_900541185.1 uncultured Collinsella sp. | reverse complement strand
CGAGATGACGTCGAGTCTCGTGGGCTCGGAGATGTGTATAAGAGACAGTGATAATCTCCTGGGCATTCATCTCGGCTGCGTTGCTCATTTGCTATCTCTCCTTTGGGTGGATTCGGTTGATACCTGGTTAGGCAAACATGACCTGGTCGAACGTATAGAAGCCGGGTTCGCGGGTGACGAGCTTCTGGGCGGCGGCCAGGGCGCCGTTGACGAAGATCTGACGGCTCGTGGCGCGGTGGGTGAGCGTGACCTCCTCGTCCTGGCCAAAGAAACTCACTTCGTGGACGCCGGCGACAGTGCCACCGCGCAGCGAGTGCATGCCGATCTCCTTGGGATCGCGCGCGCCGCACATGCCCTCGCGTCCGTAGACGGGGTGGTAGCCTGTCTCGGGCTCGGCCTCGACTACGGCGTCGAGCAGCAGCTTGGCGGTACCGCTGGGGGCGTCGACCTTTTGGTTATGGTGCGTCTCGACGATTTCGCAGTCAAAGCCGGGCAACTCGCGCGTGGCCTGGGCCACTAGATGACGCAGGGCTGCGATGCCGATGGAGTAATTGCCCGAGTGCATAACGCGGGTGTTCTGGCCCAGCTCGCGCAGACGGTCCATCTGCTCGGGGGTGTAGCCTGTGGTGCCCGAGACCAACGCCACGCCCGTGCGCTCGACATAGGCGACGACGGCATCGAAGGTCACGACGTTCGAGAAGTCGATAATCACATCGGCAGCCGGTGCGTTCTCGAGCTTGCTCAAATCGAAGCCAATCTGGGCCACGATATCAAAAACGGGTTGACCGGCGGCGTCGACAACGCCCTCGGCGGTGGTGCGGATGAGCGAGCCCATGCGGCCCGTTCCCATAATGACGGTCTTAATCAAGCAGACCAGCCCCCTTCAGAGCATCGGTAAGTGCAGAGCGCGTGTCGTCTGCCATGGGGCACAGCGGCATGCGGTAGTTTGCCTCGATCATACCCATCTGGGCGAGCGCCTCTTTGACGGGGATGGGGTTGACCTCACTAAAGAGGGCATTGATGAGCGGCTGGCCGGCAATTTGGATATCGCGGGCGCGCGCCACGTCACCGTCCAAATAGGCACGGCACATGTCATGCACGAGCTGCGGCTGCACGTCTGCCCACACGCTGATGGTGCCCGAGGCGCCCAGGCTCATGAGCGGTACGGTAAGCGCGTCCTCGCCCGAGTACATGCGGAAGTCGTCTGACAGCAGGTGGGCGATCTTGGCCGCGTAGGCGACGTTGCCCGAGGCCTCCTTAATACCCATGATGTTGGGGTGCGCGGCCAGGCGTTCTACGTTGCGCTCGCTGATGCCGCAGCCACAGCGGCCGGGGATGTTGTACAGGATGCAGGGGATGTCCACGGCATCGGCGACGGTCTTAAAGTGCTGATAGATACCCTCTTCATTGGACTTGTTGTAGTAGGGGGTGATGAGCAGCAGACCGTCGGCGCCCAGGCCCTGATAGGTGAGCGACTTGGTGAGCATGGTCTGCGTGGAGTTGGAGCCCGAGCCGGCGATGACGGGAACGCGTCCTGCAACATGCTTGACCACAGCGGCGACGACGGAGTTGTCCTCGTCATCGGTCATCGTGGCACTCTCACCGGTGGTGCCCAGGGTGAGGATGGCGTCAGTGCCATTTTGCAGGTGGAAATCGATAAGGCGCTCAAGCGCGTCAAAGTCGACACTGCCGTCCTTTTTAAACGGCGTGACAAGGGCGACGATTGAGCCCTCGAGATTGCGGATATCCATGTTCTTCTCCTTCGCTTCCGCGATCTGGACGCGTTTGTTCCATTGGGCGGCGACTGCTAGGCGCTCGTCCTGAGCGCGATGGCGGGCGCTTTCGGCGCGCGATTTGGCCAGCAGCTCGCGGCCGCACGGCAGCACGTCGAGCGTGGCAAAGTAATCGCCCGGGCGCTCGGCGCGGCGAATGAGGTCTGCCGAGCCATCGGGGCGCAGCAGGACCTCGGCGGAGCGCAGGCGGCCGTTGTAGTTGTAGCCCATAGAGTGGCCATGCGCGCCGGTGTCGTGAATCACGAGCAGGTCGCCCATGTCGATATGCGGAAGCTCGCGGTCGATGGCGAACTTGTCATTGTTCTCGCACAGATTGCCCGTGATGTCGTACGTGTTCGTGACGGGGGCTGCGGTTTTATCGGGACCGTCCGGCTGACCCATCACCGTGATGTGGTGGTAAGCGCCATACATGGCGGGACGAATGAGGTCGACGGCACTGGCGTCCACGCCGATATAGTCCTTGTAGATCTGCTTCTCGTGGATGGCCTTGGTGACCAGGCACCCATAGGGACCCATCATAAAGCGGCCCATCTCGGTGCAGATCGCCATATCGCCCATGCCAGCGGGAACCAGAATCTCGTCGTATGCCGCGTGCACTCCCTCGCCGATGGCGTGAATATCGTTGGCCTGCTGCTCGGGCAGATAGGGGATACCGACGCCGCCGGACAGATTGATAAAGGCGACATGTGCGCCGGTCTCGCGCTCCAGGCGCACGGCAAGTTTAAAGAGGATGCGTGCGAGCTTGGGATAGTAGTCGTTAGTGACGGTGTTACTGGCAAGGAAGGCATGGATGCCAAAATTCTCGGCGCCCTTGGCCTTGAGCATGCGGAACGCCTCGAAGAGCTGCTCGGTGGTCATGCCGTACTTGGAGTCGCCGGGGTTATCCATGATGCCGTTGCCCAGCTCAAACACGCCGCCCGGGTTAAAGCGGCAGCAGACGGTCTTGGGCACGCCTGCGACCTTTTCCAGAAACTCCACATGGGTCAGGTCGTCGAGGTTGATGTAAGCGCCCAGGTCGTAGGCTTTCTTCATGTCCTGCGCGGGCGTGTCATTGGAGGAAAACATGATGTCGCTGCCCTTGAAGCCGCAGGCCTCACTCATCAGCAACTCGGTATAGCTGGAGCAGTCGACACCACAGCCTTCCTCCTGCAGGATTTTCAGCAGGTAGGGGGTTGGGGGTCGCCTTGACGGCAAAGTATTCCTTGAAGCCTTTATTCCAGCTGAACGCGGCGTTGACCTTGCGGGCGTTCTCGCGGATGCCTTTTTCGTCATAGAGGTGGAAGGGCGTGGGAATATCGGCGGCAATCTCTTTCGCCTGGGCAAGGGTGATAAACGGCTTTTTCTGCGTCATGATAGTCTTTCCTTTCCCTGTATATACTTTCAAATTATGTTTATTATATACGTTTTAGGGCAGAACGGCAAGGGGTACACAGAAAAAGACCGCTCTGATTCGGAACGGTCTTGTAACTGTCTCTTATACACATCTCCGAGCCCACGAGACTCGACGTCATCTC
>UQIQ01000096.1 GCA_900541185.1 uncultured Collinsella sp. | reverse complement strand
CCAACGAGGTCTACCTGCGCTACCCGCGCTCTCCCTTTGCCGACCAGTCCGGCGAGGCCGGCTTTACCCGCACGCCGAGCGATGACGCGTGCGCCTACACCTGGGATCTCGCGCTCACCAAGCGCGGCAGCGACGGCGACAAGCCGCTTGCCGGGGCGGTCCTGAGCATCGCCGACGACCGCGGCCGCACACTGGCGGCCGACGGCACGTGGGATGCGGAGGGCAAGGCCACCGTCACCACGGGCGAGGACGGCCGCGTGACCGTCTCGGGCGTGGACTCGGGCAAGCTGGAGGTCCGCGAGCTCAAGGCGCCCAAGGGCTACACCGCCTTTAAGGGCACGCGCTCCGTGACGGTCAAGGCCGAGGGCCTGGACGTCGACCAGGTGGCCGCCGCCAAGCCCAAGCTCACCATCACGGCCGAGTCGCCCCTGCGCGCCGACAGCGCGGACGGGTCGACGGGCAGCCTGGAGGCGTCGCTCATCAACACGCCCACCGGCACACCCCCTAGCATTACCACCGGAGGCTTTATGCCCTCGACTGGCGATATGGCAATGTACGCCGCGGCCGCCGCAGCGGTCGCTGGAGCCGCGCTCATCGTGGTCGCGCTCCTGGTCAAGCGGGGAGGTGGCAGCCATAAAGAGTAGCTGGCAGCCCCGCAGAGAGCGGGGCGAGACGTAGCGAAGTAGATGCTAAGACACAGACAAATGATGACCGATCGAATGAGAACCAAACGGAAAACGGAGGAAAAGAAGATGAGCATGAGCAAGAACATCGCACGCCTGGCAGTGACAGCAGGCCTCACCGCAGCCCTGAGCTTCGGCGGCGTCATGGCCCCGGTCACGATGGCGTTTGCTGATGGTGCGGCGGGTTCGACCGTAACTTTCAATGACCCTACTTATCAAGAGACTACGACCTATAAGGGCATCCAGATCTTTACGGCTAACGTGAACGGCTCTACTGTCACCAATATTCAGTGGGCCGGATCTTCCCAGGCTGAGAAGGATGCAATTCGGAACGCTGTGGTCAGTGCAATTGATGAAGCCGTGAAGGCAGAAGATGCCAACAATAGCTACAGCAACCAAAATGCACAGGATGCTGCCGAATGGTTGAATGACCATGCTGGAACGACTGCAACTACAAAGGTTGCGAACGGTCACGTTTTGAATGTGATTGCGAAAAAACTGAATGCTAAGTCTCTTTCTGGCGCTTGGAAAACGACCAGCAAGGACGATAAAGCCCTTTCTGGTCTCACCGCCGGTTACTGGCTCTTCCTGACCAATAGCGTGGCAGAAGGCTCGGATACCAGCTCGAAAGATGTTTTCACTTCGCCTGTATATGCGGTCGTTGATGGCACGAATAATAAAGTGGTGACTCCCAAGAAGAGCGTCCCTGCCGTCGATAAGAAAATCGTGAGCGCCAAGGGCGATAATGAGCTCGATGCGAGCGACTCCCATGTTGGGCAGGACGTAACGTTTAACCTCTACGGTACTATCGCTGACAACTATGACACGTACGATACGTATTACTATCAGTTCTCCGATCAAATTTCCAAGGGCCTGACGCTGCAGGATGGTGCTCAGGTGTATTTGTATGCAAGCAAGGATGCTGCGCAGAAAGATCTTAAGCACGAGAATCCGATGTCGAACATCACGGACTCGTTTACGCCGGATAGCGGTGATGCGGATGCGAACGGCAACAAGACGACGACTTGGACCTGCAGCAATCTTAAGAGTGTGGCGGGTGTTACCTCGGAATCCTGCATTGTCGTCTCCTATAAGGCAAAGATCAATAGCGAGGCCGCCATTGGAGGCAACGCAGGCAACACCAACACCGCTACGCTTACGTACTCAAACAACCCTATGACCACCGACACCGGCACGACGGTGCCCGATGAGGTCAAGACCTACACCTATGGTCTCAAGCTTAATAAGGTTGACCTTGGCACCGAGGAGGCGCTTAAGGATTCGAATATTAAATTTACTATCAAGGTGAAGTCAGCGGTGGATTCCAACTTGGTGGGGAGATACGTTAAGTCCGATGGAACCCTCGTAGACGCTGAGTGCAAGCTTTCCGTCACCAACGGTGCTATTACTATCAAGGGCCTTGGTGCGGGAACCTATACGGTTGTGGAGACGGACGCTCCCGCTAATTACGATAAAGTGCAGCCCTTCGATTTCACGATTACGCCAAACAGGGACAGCGAGGCTTCAGGCAAAAGCCCGGTTGGAGCCAAGTATGAGATTAATACCAGTCAGAAAGACCAGGTCATCATCGGCACGCCGAACAATGCGAAGGACGACAACAAGCTCGAAGCCGAGGCTGGCACAGCTACAAACGGCGACGGTACCTTCAACATCACCGTTGGCGATACCAAGCATGTCGGCCTCCCGCTCACCGGTCTCAACGGCGTGACCTTCACTTGGATCGCTGGTGGCGCGGTGCTGTGCATCGGCGTGGCGCACCTCATCCGCAGCCGTAAGCAGGCTGAGGAGTCCGAGCAGGAGTAACGCTCACTCACCCATCCCTTTGGCAGGTGGGATGTGATGGCCATGAGACTTGCGGACACTTTTCTCGTCCATCGACGTTCTTGCTTTGCCATTCTCTTTTCGGGGCAGACTCCGCGCTGGAGTTTGCCCCGTTCTTTTTGAACAGCGCAGCCGGGGCGCCGTCGCTCGTATGATCGAGCGTATGATTAGCGAACAAATGTTTGCAAATATTGCGTTTACCAGCTGTAAGTGCGAGTGCTCGCAGTAAAATACCCTTGCGACGCATTCCGTGCGCGGGCGGCCGACGACTCGATCGGAGGTCCCCAAATGCTGAAATTCCTTAACGCGCTCGCCGCCCTCGCGGCGGTGGGCACGTTCGTCATCGCGTTTCTTGACTCGTATGAGGTTCGGTTTAAGGTCCGTAGGCGCACGCGCGGTGCGGACGGTAGAAGGCATTTGCGCCGCAGCAAGCGCAAATAAGAATGCCCGGGGTTAGAGGCCCGGGCATTTAACAACGTCGGAAACTGGTCGCCCGCGCTCCTAAGTACTTACGCGGGATGCGTCGTTTCCTGTAGCTATTGTATCCCGAATCACCCAGCCGATTCGGGACATTTTGAAAACGCAAACACGTCGGGCAAATCCGGACAATGCGGCCAGGCTCCGCTGGGCGAGGAACCGTGTGTGTAACTATCGAACAGATGTTTGTCAAAATCGCGTTTACCAGCTGTGGGTGCATACGCTCGCTGTAAAATGGCCTTGCGACGCATCCCGTGCGCGGGCGGCCGACGACTCGATCGGAGGTCACCATATGCTGAAATTCCTTAACGCGCTCGCCGCCCTCGCGGCGGTGGGCACGTTCGTCA
>UQIQ01000095.1 GCA_900541185.1 uncultured Collinsella sp. | reverse complement strand
CGAGTCTCGTGGGCTCGGAGATGTGTATAAGAGACAGCGGCAAAGCTGCTCGAGGCGGGTGGCCTTATCAGTACGGCATGCGATGTGGTCAGCACGTATGCAAGTACGCTCTAGGCGTTTATGGGTGGCGCGGGGGCTCGTCTCCGCGCTTGCCGTTTTCTTGTTCGGCTTGGGAATTGTTCTGGTCGGTCGTATTGGCGTGAGAAAGGTCGTGAAATCCAGCGGAAGCAATTGTGTTCTGGCGGCTTGTGCAGATGGTGTTGGAGATGTGCTTGATATCTGCAACGCGAGAGTTACTGACGCGGTTTCAGGGGTTGTAGGGCAAGACGAATCCCGCTCTTCGTCCATCGATGGGAGCTCGGAATTTCAGCCAAGCATTCAAGAACGGTACTACGCCGACTTGGCGCATGGGCCTAAGGGTCCTGAGTTTCAGAAGTACATCGTTTTGCACGATACGGAGGGTGATTCTTCCCCTGAAAGTGTCATCGATTGGTGGGAGTCCAACGGCAATAAGGTAGCGGCTCATTTTGTTGTTGGAAAAGATGGGTCGATCGTTCAATGCGTGCCTCTCGATCAAATCGCGCACCATGCCGGTTTTGGCGATGCTGGGAAGAACGAGCAGTATGGAACAATCGATGATTCGAGAGATGACAAGGTCGGAACGTTACCGATAGGGGGAAGCTATCCCGATTACGGCATGAACTCTTATTCCGTTGGGATTGAGATGGTTCATGTTGGAGGATCGGGCGATTACCCCGAAGAGCAGCTTATCGCTGTCGACGGTCTAATTGCGTATATCGATGAGTACTACGGGTTCAAGAGCCAGTTTATCGACCACAAGGCGTGGCGGACGGGAAATTCGGATACATCGGCGGAATTCTCATCATATCTGTCGAACTATCAAGAATATCGGCGCCATGTTGATGGCTAAAAGACAGCTTGAAAGGGGAGACAGTGAAGTGTCCCAAATGTAACGCAGAGATAGAAGAGGGGACAGTTTACTGCCCCTTTTGTGCTGCGAAAGTATCTTCTGGCGTTGGTCGGTCGACCACAGAGAATGAGCGGATGCCATTCGATGTCAAGGATAATGCGAAGGGGAAGGCGGCGGCGGAGGATTCTGGCAACGAACTAGGTAAAAGAGTAATTGGGTTAATTGGCGGATTCGATTCAAATAAAATCGTGATAATTGGCCTGGTGGCCGTCATCATTGTTGGCGGCTTTTATGTTTGGAATCGATTCGGGAGTGGGCACTCATCACCAGAAATCACTCAAACCTATCAGCATACGATGTATAAATCGGATGCCGATGAGTTTGAGTCGGAAAACTCAGATGAAAAGGACGAGGCCGACGATGAGGGCGCAACTGAATTAATAGTGGTATCAAATAACTCCGCCGGGTTTCCAGAGATGGTGGTGAATGTCAAGGTGACCGGCTCTTCGACAGAGGCGTTGTCGAAGCCGGAGAATTGGTCCCTGAAAGAAGCGGGTACGAACGGTGAGCAGGCTTCGACTAACCCCCGGAGTGTTGTAGTTGGTTCGGACGGAGTTTGCAAGCTCGCATATCGGTCGACGCTCGGTAGCGATTCGGGTGATAGCCGTACGGTTGTCGTGTCATATATTGATGATCAATCACATAAGGTTATGGATAGCTTTTCCTATTACTGTGATGCGAAGAGTTCGACGGTAGACGGTTACTTACTTTCTGAAAGCGACTCACGGCGTTATACCGAGGCGGAGATTGAAGAAATGGGTATGAGCACATGGGAGCTTTGCTTGGCAAGAAATGAAATATATGCACGCCATGGTCGCAAGTTCAAGAATGAGAAGATTCAAGAGTATTTCGACAATAAGGATTGGTATGAAGGCATATACTCGCCTGAGGAATTTGATGCGATGACATCACCGCTTAATGATATCGAGAGGGCAAATGCCGAAACGATCCAGTCTTACGAACGTGCTATCGGATCTGAGTTTTTAAATCCATAACAAAACTTGTGGCAAAGACTAGGCAAATGAAGAAAACGGGTACGAGTCTGTGCGACCCGCACCCGTTCACTGGGGGCTGTTTGTGACTACCATACTATCCGTGGTTGCACTCGGTGCATTCAGAAGTCCGGCGAGCGGCGTAAAAGCGCTCATGGACGGCAGGCAGACGGCAACATGTAACAAGCGTATTACAGATGCTTCTCAAGCAGCGCCTGCAGCCTCGCCTTGGGTAGAGCGCCAACCGAGCGGTCAATCTCCTCGCCGTTCTTAAACACAATCAGCGTGGGGATGCTCATGACGCCATACTTCATGGCCAGGTCCTGGTTGTCGTCGACGTTGCATTTGGCAACGGCAAGCTTGCCCGCCAGCTCATCGGCAACCTCGTCAACGATGGGCGAGAGGGATCGACAGGGCCCGCACCACGGTGCCCAAAAATCGACCAGCACGGGCAGGCTGTCGTTAACGATGGAATCGAAGTTCTCGGGGGTAATCTGATTAATGTCAGCCATGGTGACCTCCATAATGCGACGCGGCTCGGCCGCGTAAAACTCAGTACGACCGTGCTTATACCCAGCCGCCCGCAAAGCAACCACTCGCGGGCGGCTCTTTTATATAATGGTGGGCACGCAAACGATTGGAGAGCGCATGTCCACGTCACAAAGCCAGAAAAAAGAAGCCATCGCCCAGGCGGCCGAGCAGGAGCTCGCATCGCTTGCGGTCCGTGGCGTGCGTATCGCGGGCAACGCGTGCTCGCCGATCGTGCTGGTCAAAGGCGATTTGGACGAGGCCGAGCGTTCGGGTGGCGAGCTTGCCGCCGGCCCGGATGGCGCGGCGTTGCGCAAGGCGCTTGGGGCCATCGGCTACGCGCCCGAGGATTTTTGCGTGCTGGCAAGCGTCGCCGGCGTGGGTGACGGAGCGGTCGCGGTGGGCGAGACTCTGCCGTGCGAGCTGTTCCGTGAGGCGCTTGAGGCTTTGGACCCCGAGGCGGTGCTACTGCTCGACAACAACGCGGCTGACGCCATGCGCGAGACCTACGCCGATATGCTCGTGGCGATCGATGACTTCGACACCGCCATGCTCAAGCCCGGCTTGGTCGCCCATGTGCAGGGTCGCCGCGTGCTCGCGCTCGACGGTTTTGAGGCGGCGCTCACTGACAAAGCCGCCAAGCAGCGCATGTGGGCATACATCAAGCAGCTGACCCCGGCGGCCGCTCCGCTGTAGCGGATTGGCGCCGGTGAGCGATTGCCTGGCGGGCAAGACACGCCGCGAGATCGGCGCCGCACTTCTACATCACAGCGCGCAGCTCAAACCGATCGCCGTTAATGCGGAACTGACAGTTGCCGTTCATGCGCTCCACGGCAAGTTTGATGCTCTTGGTGCCAAAGCCGTGGCCCGCATGCCGGGTCACGGGCATGCCGTCGACCATGCGCGGCGCGCGGTCAAACGTGTTGGAAACTAACAGCAGCAGCTGGCCGTCCTCTAATCGCAGGTCAAAGTCGACGAATCGCTTTCCCTGGGGCGCGGCGCTTGCGGCGGTGATAGCGTTTTCCAAGGCATTTGAGAGCACGCTAAACAGGTCGGCGTCACCTACGTGGAGATCGCGTCGAAAATGTTGGTGTAAGGGTGACGCCCTAGCGCCCGTTTAACGAA
>UQIQ01000094.1 GCA_900541185.1 uncultured Collinsella sp. | reverse complement strand
GCAGCGCCTCAACATGTTCCTGATCAGGCTGGGCCACGTCTGGGACGAGCGCAACTCCGACGGGACGAGGAAGGGATCCTGGACGCGCGCCCACTGGAGGTGGATATCCGGGATCAGGCTCGAGGGGCCCCAGCGCGACGTGTGACCTGTGTCTTTTCGGACACGCATGCTAGAGGCCCAATCCTTTAGAATGCATTCATCGACGACCGAGAGGACGGTATGCCATGTCCAACCCAGCCGCCAAGTACACCGACGAGTTCAGGCGCGAGACCGCCGACTACATCATCTCGACGGGCAGGCCGATAACGGAATGCTGCGCAGAACTGGGCCTGAATTCCAAGACCGTGAACAAGTGGGTGCAGAACCGCCGGCGCGAGCTTGCCGGCAGGCCCGACCCCAAGGCCGAGGACCGCGAGCTGCGCGAGGCCAGGAGGCGCATACGCGAGCTCGAGATGGAGAACGCCTTCTTGAAAAAAGCCGCGGCCTTCTTCGCCAAAAGCCAGGCGTAGCCGCATGCTACCGGCTGATGTTGGCGGAGAAGGCCGAATTCCCGGTGAAGATGATGGCCCGCGTGCTCGGCGTGAGCCGATCGGGCTTCTACTCGTGGCTCTCCAACGGCTGCCCGCGAAAAGACTGGTCGGCCGAGCGCGAGGCCGTGAGGCGCGTGTGGCTGGAGTCGGACCGCAGGTTCGGCTTCCGGTTCGTGAAATGCTTCCTGCCCGGCGAGTTCTCCGGCCTAACCCTGTATAGGGTGCGTAAATTGATGCGCGAGCTGGGAATACGCGGCTGCACGCCCAACGCCAGGAAGCGCACCACCATCCCCGACCCGAAGGCCAGGCCCCGGCCCGACCTGGTGCGCCGCGACTTCACCAGTCCCGTTCCAACCTACAAGCTCGTGGGCGACATCACCTACCTGCGCACCGGCGAGGGATGGCTGTACCTGTCGACGGTCATCGACCTCAACACCCGCATGGTGGTGGGCTGGTCGCTCTCCGAGCGCATGACCGCCGACATCGTGGTTTCGGCGCTGACGTCGGCCAAATCGCGCGGCTACGTGGCCGGCAACGCGATATTCCACGCCGACCGCGGCGCCCAGTACACCAGCAGGCTTTTGGCCGAATGGGCGCGCGACAACGACGTGCGGCTGTCCTGCAGCCGCACCGGCAACTGCCACGACAACGCGGTGGCCGAGTCGTTCTTCGCCACGCTGAAGAACGAGATGTACTACAGGCGAAGCTTCCCGACCAGGGTTTCCGCCAAGCACGCGGTGGTCGAGTTCATCGAGGCGTACTACAACCGCCGAAGGCCCCACTCGACGATCGGCTACAAGGTGCCGGCTGAGGCCATGGCGGCCTTCTTCGAGAGAACCGAGCCCAAGCCCGAGGCCATGCCTATGGCCGCTTGATTCCTCGAGCTTGCGTGTCCGAAATCTTGACACAGGTCAGTCGACGTGCTGGCGAGACGCATCGCGGGAGGCGGCTGCGGGGCCGGCGGGGCCGACCTGTCGGTCTACGACGGGTTCCTGAAGGGGGCGGTCGCCGATGGCAGCTAGCGAGGAGCTGGCCCGCAGGGTCCTGGAGGCCGGGCGGTCGTGCTCGCTCACCACCGCCGTCCTGGAGGAGTGGTCGAGGCTCGGCACCCCGAAACAAGTGGAGTACCTGGCTGGCTACCTCGAGGCGGAGAGGTCCAGCCGCGAGGCCTCGAAGCGCGCGACGCTGCTCAGGCGCTGCGCGCTGCCGGCACCCAAGACCTTCGACGGCTACGACTGGTCGGCCGTGTCGTGGCCGGAGGACATGGGGCGCGAGTCGCTGCTCGCGCTCGACTTCGTCGAGCGCAGGGAGGACCTCGTGCTCATGGGCGACGTCGGCACCGGCAAGACGCACATGGCGTCGGCCCTCTGCGCACTGGCGTGCGAGAGGAGGCTCGAGGCGCGCTTCTTCACGGCTTCCTCGCTTGTGATGCGCCTGAGGCGCGCCCGCGACGACGGGAGGCTCGACCGGGAGGCCGCGCTCATCGGCAAGGCCCGACTGCTCGTCATCGACGAGCTCGGGTTTCTCCCGCTCGACGCGGACGGGGCGAGGCTGCTCTTCCAGGTCTTCGCCGACGCATACGAGAGGCAGTCGGTGGTAATCACCACGAACCTGGAGTTCAGCAGGTGGGGGTCGGTGTTCGGGGACGACCAGATGGCCGCCGCCGTGATCGACCGCATCGTCCACCACGGGAGGCTCGTCCAGTTCCGCGGCGAGTCCTACCGCGTCCGCCATGCCCTCATGCAGGAGGGCTAGCCGCTCAAAAAGCGTGCACGCTTCCGATGCTCAGGCTGCTCAATTTCCGATGCTCTTTTTGCTCAAGCCCTCTTGACGAAACACATGTCCGCCGTCATAGACTGCATCGTCCACCACGGAGGCTCGTCCAGTTCCGCAGGGAGTCCTGCAACGTGCGTCACGCCCTCATGCAGGAGGGGTAAATGCCTCAAAAAGGGCGCGCACGACCGGAGCGCGCCCAGCTCAAATCCCGATGCTCTTTTTACTCAAATCCTCTTGACGAAACACGCCAGATTCCCGGCGTCAGCTACGAGAATACCCGGGCCAATCAACGGCAGCACCCGATCAGCATTAAGAATATTGGAAGAAGCGAGGGATCGCTCGCATCAATCCTGATCTAGAAGAGACAGTGAATACTGACTCATCCATCCGCAACCGGCGTCATGGCCGTATCGAAATAATCGCCATCCAATCGAAACGAAATTCATATCTCAATGCTAAGTTTGACCACAAAGACTATGAACCAAACGGAAGTTTAAAGCGAAAGCTATACGCGCGAAGAATTATTATCAATGACCTCTTCGGCAACACATTTAACTAAAGGAATCTCATAGGAAAGTGCGCGATCGTGCTTAAAAGGAATAAACGCACCGAAAGTTTGTTTTTTACTGTGAACAATCGCATTTCTTACTTTATAAATTCGGGAAGCTATTAATCCAGCTACATTATCGGATTCCCAATCTATAACTGGAGCATCAGATTCAAATTCAACCCCATTGCTCGAATACCACACAGACCAATCGAAACGATAGCGACGTAGGGATTTCATTAGCCGAGGCACATGGACACACGACTCAACCAAGTATTCAAGCTCACGTTTTTCATTTCCAAAACCAAGTTCGCTCTTATGGGATATTTCTTTTTCTAACTTACTAACAATCGAATACAGATGCTGATCGTTGTATGCAAATTCAACCGACTGGAGCTCGTTTCTCAACAATTCGGTCGTCATTTTTCGATAGGCGGAATTAAAGTAAAATTCAATCGAATGATAGAAGGACAAAAACTGCAAATATGGGCTTCTCGAAGACACGCCAAGACAAAAATGATTAACAGCGCTGTCGTCAAATTTTACATCCGGAACACAATCAATTTCTAACTTCGCAACAGATAGCCTCCCGTAACTTCCTTTTTCTAAAAACTCATCAAGCGATGAAATTAGCCTCAGTGGCCTATCTAAACAAGAGATGTACTTAAATTGGAAGGAAGTTGCTCGTTCACGAAGTTGTTTCGCTTTTCTAAACCCTTTGGTAGTTATTCGTAAGGAGAGAATACCTGTGATTTCAACAAAAGCAGATGTCCAATCATCAACATTATGAGATACGGTTCTTCCACCGGTGGTTGAATGCGATCTCAGGCGTCGCAAAAAAGGATTTCTGCCTCTGAAAGTATTGCCGTCAAAACAACCTTCATTTAATAACATTAATATAATACAAAAAATATGGCTCTGTTAGACCAGGATTGACATACATGTGTCCCCACGGTGCCATATCGTTGA
>UQIQ01000093.1 GCA_900541185.1 uncultured Collinsella sp. | reverse complement strand
CGTACATGTACGGATGAATATGGGAGGTGTTCGGATGAAGTTGATATTCAAGGCGGCCGACGGGATCCCTAAGCACGCCATGCTTCTTATGTGCAGCAAAGCTAATGCTGCTAAAATAAAAAGCGCTCATGTAGTTTAAACGCACGACGATAAGGAGCACCAGTGGGTAACCACTTCCGTACCTCCGGTGCGGGCGATGATGCCCCCAAGACGCAGACAGGCGTCCAGGGCAGTCGTTTCGCCACTCCGGATTCAGAGGGCCAGCCTGTTGCTCAGGCCCCCGCTCAGCCGGCAGATCAGGCACAGCCGGCATCCGATCCCTTTGCCTACAATCCCACCAGCGATGTCGCGCTTTCCGGCACGGCGGGTTTTGAG
The DNA here is from genome assembly GCA_900541185.1 of uncultured Collinsella sp. Taxonomy (GTDB): domain Bacteria; phylum Actinomycetota; class Coriobacteriia; order Coriobacteriales; family Coriobacteriaceae; genus Collinsella. The sequence continues at coordinate 3,906 of UQIQ01000093.1, read as the reverse complement.
CCCGTTCGGGCCGTGACCGCTCGTGTGGAGCAGCCTCAGGCTGGCGCCGCCACGCCGCAGCCTACCATGGCCGGCATTCCCGACCCCTTGGCCCCTGCGACGCCGGCTCCTCAGCCTGCGCAGTCCGGTCTCTTTGCCGCTATTCCCGACCCCACGCAGCCTGCTGCCCCGGTGGTCGAGAGCGATCAGGCAGCCGAGGTCGCAAGCCTCGATAACGCGCTCAACAACCCCGATTTTACGTCGGTGTTTGCGCCCATCGATCCGCAGGCCAGCCGCAAGAAGATAGCCAAGCAGGCCGGTGTCGAGCCCGTCATCCTTATGGAGCATGTCACCAAGATCTATCCGGCACAGCCCAACAAGCCTGCACTCGACGACATCAACATCGAGATCTATCCGGGCGAGTTCGTCTTCCTGGTCGGTCACTCCGGCTCGGGTAAGACCACGCTGCTGTCGACGCTCAACCGCGACGTCAAGCCGACGAGCGGCCGCATCCTGGTTGCCGGTCAGGACCTCATGAAGATCAAGAACCGCAAGGTTCCGTTCCTGCGCCGCCAGATTGGCGCCGTGTTCCAGGACTTTAAGCTTCTGCCGCAAAAGACCGCCTACGAAAACGTGGCGTTTGCCCTGCAGTGCATCGGCAAGCCCAAGGGCGTCATTCGCAGCCAGGTGCCCGAGGTGCTGCGTCTGGTCGGTCTGGCCGATCAGATGGACTCCCTGCCCGACCAGCTTTCCGGTGGCGAGCAGCAGCGCGTTGCCGTCGCCCGCGCTATGGTCAACCGTCCGCCGCTGCTGATTTGCGACGAGCCGACGGGCAACCTCGACCCGGCGATCTCGCTGGGCATCATGAAGCTGCTCGAGCGTATTAACCGCACCGGCACCACCGTGATCGTCGCCACGCACGACCGCGAGATGGTCGATAGCATGCACCGTCGCGTGATCGCCCTCGAGGGCGGCCACGTTATCCGCGACCAGGAGAGGGGAGGTTACGGCAACTATGGCACCAACTAACGTGGGCTACTCCTTCAAAGAGGCAATCAGCCACTTTTTCCGTAACTGGACTACCTCGCTCGGCGCCGTCATCACGATCTTCCTTTCGCTGTTTATCATCGGCCTGTTCATCATGGGCTCCGCGATGCTGAACTCCGTGATCGGCACCGTCGAGGATCAGGTTGTCATCAACGCGTTCATTAGTGATGACGCCGATCAGGCCGATGTTCAGGCTTTTGAGGCCGAGCTTAAGACGTGGAATAACGTCAAGTCCGTGACCTATAAGGACAAGGACGACGCGCTGGCCGAGTATACGAGCAAGATGTCGGGCAACGCCGACGCCACCATGAGCGCGCTCGATGGCCAGAACCCGCTGCCGGCTTCGTTTGCAATTGAGATGGACGATCCGTCCAAGGTCGAGAGCACGGCAGAGAAGCTCAAGAAGGATGCCGATTTCCAGAAGATCGCGGATGACGGCGACGTCAACGCGAGCGTGCTGTACGGCCAGGAGGAAGTGAGCCGCCTGTTCCAGGTGACCAACTACATCCGTATTGCCGCCGTGGTGCTCGTCGGCCTGCTGACCTTTATCGCGTTCATCTTTATCAACAACACGATTCGCCTGTCCATCACGGCGCGTCGTCGCGAGATTGCGATTATGCGCCTGGTGGGCGCCAGCAACGGCTTCATTCGCGGCCCGTTTATCACCGAGGGTGTACTGCAGGCCATTTTGGGCTCGCTGCTTTCCATCGGCGTTCTGGAGCTGCTGCGCAATCTGATGATTCCGCGTCTGCAGGAGAGCATCGGCTGGATGTCGTTTGCCCTGCCGATGCAGTACTACCTGGTGACCTATGCTGCGCTGATTCTGGTCGGCGTGATTATCGGTCTCTTTGGTTCTGCCATCGCCATGCGCCGCTATCTGCGCGTGTAGGCATGCCTGGAATTCATCCCTTCCAACGGGTCGTCTCTTATGGGGCGGCCCGTTTTTTGATCCCTAGGGGGACGGCAGGAAAGCGAATCATTTGGGTAGACTCTTTGGAGTTCGCAATCGATAGTTAGGAGGCGCCATGGGGCGCAATAACAAGCATAAGCGTGGAGCTCGCAATAAGCGCGGGCCGGTGCGCAGCGAACGCCGTCCGAGCCTGACCGGGCGCGTGCAGCTCCATGAGCATAGCGCCTACGTTGTAACCGAAAACGGCGACTACAAGGTCATGGGTCGCGGCAAGCGTGAGATCATGGACGGCGATACCGTTGCCGTGAGCATTAAGAACAGCCCGCACGGTGAGCGGCGTGCCGTGATCGAAGGCGTGGTTGAGCGCGCAGCTATAAGCGTGGTGGGCACGTACCAGACCGCCGGTCCGCTCGGTGTGATTGAGCCGCTCGATTCGCGCCTGAAGGCCGACTTCTTCATTCTGCCCGAGGATACCTCGGCGGATCGTCTGGGTGTCCACCCGGGTGATGCTGTTGTCGCGCGCATTTTGACCTACCCGACGCGCCTGGAATCGGGCACTGTGACGATCGAACGCCGCATTGGCGGAGATGACGCGCCCGATTTGGGCGTTCAATATGTGATGGCGCGCTACGGCTATACCGATAGCTATCCCGAGGCCGCGCTGGACGAGGCCGAGGGGCTTTCGCTCGATGTGTCCGCGGCGCTTAAGGACCCGCTCCGCCGCGATCTGCGCGACCGCTTTGTCATCACGATCGACCCGGTCGACGCGCGCGACTTTGACGATGCCATTTCGTTGGAGCGCACGCCCGAGGGTGGCTACAAGCTGGGTGTGCATATCGCCGACGTTTCACACTATGTGGCTTGGGACGGGCATATCGATCTTGAGGCTCGCCATCGTACGACATCGGTGTATCTGGCCGATCGCGTGCTTCCCATGCTGCCCGAACGCCTGTCCTGTGACCTGTGCTCGCTTCGCCCTGACGAGGACCGTCTTGCGTTTACCGTCGATATCGAGCTCGATGCGCAGGGTCGCGTGCGGCATTACGATCCGTATCCCAGCGTGATTCGCTCGCGTGTGCGTATGGACTATGACGGCGCCGAGGCGCTGCTGGTGCGTGCCGGCGCGGTTGAGTATTCGGTGCTGGAGGGTGCAGCCGAGGATGTTGCGGCTGCCGAGACCTCGCGCGAGGAAGCGCTTGAGCGCGGTCTTGCGTGCGAGGAGGCCGCCCGCGGCTACAACATCGACCTCGGCGATTTCCTTGTCTCCGCTAACGAACTCGCCGAACTTCGCCGTCGTATTCGTCGCGCCCGCGGCTCAGTCGATTTTGACACAGCCGAGATTCGCGCTCTATTGGATGAGGACGGAGTGCCCGTGCAGATTGTGGCGCGTGAGCGTTCGTGTGCCACGTCGCTTATCGAGGAAGCCATGCTGCTCGCCAACGAGTGCGTTGCAGAGTGGCTGGCAGACCGTGATATCGAGGCCTGCTATCGCGTGCATGAAGATCCGAGCCCCGATAGCCTGCACGGTGCCGCCGTTGCGCTGGCGCAGCTAGGCATCATCGACGATCGCCGTGCTGCCGGTATTGCCCTGGGGAGCCCCGATGAGCTGCAGGCTGCAGTTGATGCTGCCGCCGGTACGGCCAACGCACCGCTCGTTAACACGCTGCTTCTGCGCAGCATGCAGCGCGCGCTGTACAAGCCGCGCAACGAGGGCCACTTTGCGCTCGCCGCGCCGTGCTACTGTCACTTTACGAGTCCCATCCGTCGCTACCCCGATCTGGTGGTGCACCGCGTGCTCAAACTGCAGTTGGCCTATGAGCAGCTCGGCGGCAAGGACGCCTTGGTCCGTACGCCGCGGCTGATCGGCAAGGGGCGCGAGTCGCTGCCGCGCATTCTGCCGCAGATCTGCCGCGCATGCAGCGACTGTCTCTTATACACATCTCCGAGCCCACGAGACTCGACGTCATCTC
>UQIQ01000092.1 GCA_900541185.1 uncultured Collinsella sp. | reverse complement strand
CAACGATATGGCACCGTGGGGACACATGTATGTCAATCCTGGTCTAACAGAGCCTAAGACAATCACGTTCGAGGCCTTTGATCGAATGCTACCCGCTCAGGCCACTATTCCCGATGGAGGCTTCGGAAACCTCATCGCACTCCCCTTTCAAGGCAAGGCGCAACGTGAAGGAAATAGTGTATTTGTAGACGAACAATTCAAGCCCTTTCCCGACCAATGGCTCTATCTATCACAAGTCCAGCTGATTCCGCGCTCGACGGTGCAAGATCTGATTGAGGCCCCTGGAAACAACCCACACGGACCAGCAACAACTACGGTGGCAAACAAGGGCAAACGGTATGCCCAAAGACCACGAAAGCGACTACCACTCACATCGCGGGACTTTCCCTCATCGCTGCCCGTTATTCAAGCCGATATGCTGTACATTCCCGAGAAGTCTCTGAGTCCAGCAGCTCAAATGGAAATCCGCGGACTTGCGACATTTGCCAATCCGGCATTCTATCGCGCGCAGTCCATGCATCAATCAGTATTCGGCAAACCGCGACTCATAGACCTTAGCGAACTGAGAGATGGTCATGTTGCAATTCCCCGGGGCTGCAAAACTCAACTTGAGCAGCTAGTTCAAGAGACCGGCGTTACCGCCCACTATTCAGACGAGCGCAAATCGGGTAATCCGATTGTTATGGCATTTAAAGGAGTCCTTCGCCCTGAGCAGCAAATCGCCGCTGATCAGATGCTCATATACGAAGACGGAATCATGTCCGCACCGACAGGCTTCGGTAAAACAGTCGTCGGAGCTTATCTTATTGCATCCATTGGTCTTCCAACGCTCGTCATCGTTCCCAAAACCGCACTCATAACCCAATGGAAATCCCAGCTCGAGCGATTTATCGACATTACGGACAACAGGGAGCCCGTCCGAACCCCAAAAGGACGAATCAGCAAAAGGCAGCCTCCGGTCATCGGACAAATAGGAGGAGGCAAAATGGCCGTAAGCGGCCTCGTCGACATCGCTTCGTTCCAGTCGTTATCTGGCAAAGACCGCCAAACCGGAGAGCCGATAGTTAAGGGCCTTGTTCGTAATTACGGCCTCATTATCTGCGACGAATGCCACCATGCCGCCGCACCACAGCTCGAGCTTATTCTCAAGTCCGCCCCGGCCAAATACGTATACGGCCTTTCTGCGACGCCAGAACGATCCGACGGCCTTACGCGGGCGCTCTCCATGCTCTGCGGCCCGCTCCGTTATGTTATCGATCCAAAAGCGCAAGCGATTCAGCAGGGCATCCAGCGCATCGTACGGCCTCGTTTTACTGGAATTCGACTACCCGCCTACGAGCCAGGTGCAAACTTCAATCAGATTCTCGACCTGCTGTGCACGCATGCAGCTAGAAACGAATTGATTGTCAACGACGCTATTGAAGCTGCGTCAAACGGCCGGCATCCGCTCGTGCTGACTAAAAGGAAAAAGCATGCCGAGGAGCTGTTCGGGATGCTCAAAAACCAAGGACACGAACCCGTTCTCCTGACCGGGGAAATCGACGCCAAAGAAAGAAAAACGATACTGAGCAGTCTTCCCCGCTTCGAGCATGAACATCGAATCATCGTCGCCACCGAAAGCCTTTTGGGCGAGGGCTTCGATCTGTCCTACCTTGACACTCTACTCATTGCCACGCCGATATCGTGGGACGGCAGCATCACACAGCAGGCGGGCAGGCTCCATAGAAGCCACGAGGGCAAGCGACGGGTTGAGATATTCGACTACGTTGATTTATCTATACCCATGCTCGCCCGCATGTACCAGAAGAGACTCAAGACCTACGCCAAGCTCGGGTACGAAGTCTACGTGACCGGAGGCAGCGAGCAGTCCGATCAAAACATTCTCATAGAACCGGCTAATGCCGTAGAGACTCTGGTTGAAGACATCGTTGGCGCCGCCAAGAGTATCTTCATTGCCGCGCCCTACGCATCCGCCGCCTGCCTCGCAAAGCTCGGCGACGCAATCAAAGGTGCCACTGCCCGAGGGATTGCTCTTGAGTTTTTCATTGCCTCGACTCCGCGCGAAGATGCAAGCGAGACTTTGGCAGAAATGAACGTCGAGCATGCCATTAGAGCAGAAGGACGTTTGTGTGCAGCGATAATTGACGAAGAAACTATCTGGTACGGAACGATCCCGCTACTAGCTTTCCCCAAGAAAGAAGACTGCAGCATCAGGTTCAAAAACAGCGAGATCGCAGCGGAGCTCTTAGACGAAATCAACCACAAGGGAAAGCCAGATGCCACGTCAACAGGCAGGACATCCCCACCATTTGCGGTGGAATAGGGACTGTTTTTTGGCGTATCAGCCGCCAATCAATCCCTATTCCACCGCAAGTTAAAAGCGAGTGGCTAGCTCAGTGGGCCCTGGAACAGTTCCTCATGCGAGCCCATTCTGACCAGTCGGATCACAGGATTAGTCTTATGGGGAAGATAAAGAACGACCACATCGACCAAGCCATCGGATAGGTGGAAATCAATGTGGCCGTTGTAGTTTCCGCCCGGGTTTGAGAGCTCGTGGGCGCCGTACTCCGCTGGAAGCGACCCATGGGCCACAAGCTCTGCAACCGCCGCTTTAAACTCGCTCTTTAGCTGCGGATGGATGCGCATCGTCCGTTTGTAATCCACCTTAAACTGAGCCTCGACTTTAATCTCAAACATCGCTAGTCCTCATCGAGGAACGATATAAGCTCACCAGCGTTATTGAATGACGGGCTGTCGTCCGGCAAAATCCCCAACTCATGAGCCTCGGCGATCACCATGGCGCGTCTCGTCGCCTCGTTGGGCACCTCCGCCCTTCCTACAATCTCAAAAGGAATCTTTCGCTGATTTACCAGCTGCCGAACGGCAAGATTGAGATAGGAATTGAGGCTGAGGCCGACCGAATCCAAGAACTCAGTCGCCTGCTCCTTGAGCCCCTCTTCGATTCGAACCGTCGTAGGCTTAACTGTTGCTGTAGACATTTGCGACCTCCTCGCTCTCGTCTTTTACACCAGTATACCCAATATAAATGGCAATCTGATGTTAAATAACATCAGATTGTCATGCATATTCATGTCGCGTGGGCACGATTGATCTACATCAGCCCGCTCAGGGCGATGTCGACGGCCTCGTTGAGGTCGTCGGTAATGTGTACCAGATCCGGATCGAGCGGGCTGATCATGCCGGCGCCCATCACCGGACCGTTAAGCCAATCGAATAGGCCCTGCCAGTACTCGCTGCCCACCAGCACGAGCGGCATGCGCTTGACCTTGTGCGTCTGCACCAGCGTGAGCACCTCGAACATCTCGTCGAGCGTGCCAAAACCACCGGGAAACACGATGGCGCCCGAGCTGTATTTGACGAACATGGTCTTGCGCACAAAGAAGTAGCGGAAGTCCATACCGAGGTTCACGTATTTGTTGAGCCCATGCTCGTGCGGAAGCTCGATACCCAGGCCGACTGACTTGCCGTTGACGCTCGCCGCTCCCTTGTTGGCCGCTTCCATGATGCCGGGGCCGCCACCGGTGATGACCGCCACGCCACGTTGCGCGATCTTGCGCCCGACGGCACGCGCCGCCTTGTAGAGCGGATCGGTCTTGGGCGTACGGGCACTACCGAAGATGGTCACCGCAGGCCCTAACTCGGCAAGTGCGCCAAAGCCATCGACAAACTCGGCCTGGATGCGCAGTACGCGCCAAGGATCGGCATGCAGCCAGTCGGTCGACTCCTCGGGCGCCAGCAGGTTGGCGTAGGTGTTGTCCTTAGGAATCATGGGGCCGCGCATGACCACGGGACCACGGCGGTACGTCTCGTCGTAGGCAAGCTCGCCCTCGACATTCTCGTTCTTAATCATGGGTGCTCCTATCGAGAAAAAGAAAAACGGGCGGGGTCGACGCCATGCGCCAAACACCCGCCCGAACATCAACTATTCGGTATGGTACCCACGATGTATCAAGTGCTTGCAAGCTATCGGTCAGCGGTCGCGCAGCCAGCGTCAGAGAATGTAACGAGCGGCTACCGCTCAGCCTTTACCGTTGTTCACGCCCCGCAAACGCGTCCGCGGCTCTTAGTAATCCACCGCCGCGGGGCTGTTCATCCAGTCGCTCACGAACGCACCGTAGCGGCCCTCGATAATGGCCTGGCGGGCACGCTGCATAAGGTTGAGCAGGTAGTAGATATTGTGCATCGAAAGCAGAATGCCACCGAGCATCTCCTTCTGCGTGACCATGTGACGGATGAGCGCACGGCTGTAGCCACCCGTGCACACCGGACAGGTGCAGGTGGGATCGATGGGACCGTCGTCGTGCGCAAAGCGCGCGTTGCGGAAGTTGAGGCGACCCTCGCTGGAGAATGCCGTGCCCATGCGGCCGGTGCGCGTCGGCAGCAC
>UQIQ01000091.1 GCA_900541185.1 uncultured Collinsella sp. | reverse complement strand
CCGTCGCCGCGCCCCGCAGTGCCCGCTTCCCCCGAGAACAATTATCAGTGCAGGTTAAAGCTATCGAGTAACACTCTTGAAAGGTTTTGGACTTAAGGGCTTTCTAAGGTTTGTGACGCGGATGTGGCGCGGACGTGCGGAGCGTGTGAATGCTCGCTGTTAGCGCTGTGGCTCTGCGGCGCGCACCTGCTCGATGACCTTTTCCATGGTGGCGTCGATGCGGTCTTTTTTGAGTTCGCATTCCCAGATGGTTATGGGTGTCCAGCCCATTTGAGTGAGCGCTGCCACCGCGGCGCGATCGCGCTCGACGTTGCGACGGAATTTTGCTTCCCAAAACTCAACATTGCGTTTGGGCTGACTGGGATTGCATTTGGGGCAACGGTGCCAAAAGCAGCCATTGACGAAGATGGCGATCTTGCGGCCGGGGAAGGCGATGTCGGGCTTGCCGGGGACCTTCCATTCTAGGCGATAGCCTGTGAGCCCCGCTGCGCGCAAGCGCTGGCGAACGAGCAGCTCGGGCTTGGTGTTTGCACGCTTGTTGCCCTTCATGGACTTTTTTATAGCGGCGCGACGGCGCACGAGTTCACGCTCGTCGGCGGAAAGGTCCGAGGTGTCGATGCCGTCGAGCAGACCTGGTTTGGGGCGCTTTTTGCTACGGCGCTTAGGTGCGCGCTTGGGCTTGGTGGCGGGCTCGTCGGTCGCGGTGGCCTCGGCGTCGTTGGCGGCGCCGTTGGCCTCAAGCCGGTCTTCCTTCAACTCAATTAGGGCATCAATGAGTCCCTTGTCGGCGGGCATCCACTCAACGGTGGCAAGCGAGGTGCGCGGAATCCAGCGGATATCGAGCTGGCGGTCGTGCTTCTGGGGCTCGCCAGACTCTTTAGCCAGCGAGCAGTAGTAGCACTCCATGGAGAGATGAAAATCGGGGTAGTCGTACTCAACGGTATAGAAATCGCGCAGATTGGTGACTTTGACCTGCAACTCTTCCATAAGCTCGCGGCGTACGGCGTCCTCGGGCGACTCGCCGCGCATGAGCTTGCCACCGGGAAACTCCCAAAGTCCCTGCATGTCGCCGTAGCCGCGCTGCACGGCAAGCAGCTCATCAGATCCTTCCTTGCGAATGATCCCAGCGGCAACATGAACAGTCTTCAACAGGAGTCCTCTCTCAACATCAACACGTGGCAGGGTAGCTACGCGTACCTTACACAACGGTAAGGCAAGCGTAAGCCATATCGATGGTAGCCGACTCGTCTTCTTGCGACTATAGATGCCGTAGACTAATCGCAAGAAAGGACTCGGTATGCAAACCACGCACATGGCGACCCCGGTACTGGAGGTCGCGCATCTCGAAAAGGTATATGGAGCGCTGGGCAACGTGACCCGTGCGCTCAACGACGTCAGCTTTACCGTCAACCGTGGCGAATTCGTCGGCATCATGGGCGCTTCGGGCTCGGGCAAGTCGACGTTGCTCAACTGCGTGTCGACCATCGATAGCGCCACAAGTGGCACGATCCGCATCAACGGGCAGGACGTTACGCGCATGAAGCAGGCCAAGCTCTCGCAGTTCCGCCGCGAGGAGCTCGGCTTTATCTTCCAGGACTCCAACCTGCTCGATACGCTCACGGCACGCGAGAACATCGCCTTGCCGCTCACCATCGCCCGCACAAACTCGGCAGAGATTTCGACCCGCGTGCAGGATGTGGCCGCGCGTCTGTCCATTAGTCAGGTGCTCGACAAGTATCCCTACCAGATGTCCGGCGGTCAGCAGCAGCGCGTAGCCGCGGCTCGCGCGCTCGTCACCGACCCCACCATGATCATGGCCGACGAGCCCACCGGCGCCCTCGATTCCAAGAGCGCTCGCCTGCTGCTCGAGAGCCTGGAGGCCCTTAACCGCCGCCTACGCGCTACCGTGCTCATGGTCACGCACGACAGCTTTGCCGCCAGCTACACGAGCCGCGTCCTGTTTATCCGCGACGGCAAGATCTTCACCGAGCTGCGCCGCGGCGACACCGACCGCCGAGAGTTCTTCGACCGCATTATGGAGGTCGTTGCCATGATGGGCGGTGAGGGCTCCGATGCTCTGTAAACTCGCTTGGGGCAACGTCCGCCGCGCCGGCCGCGACTACCTCGTCTACCTTTTGACGCTCACCCTGGGCGTCACGGTCTTCTATGCCTTTAACACCATCTCGATGCAGGTCGACATTGCCGGCATCGATGAAAAGGGCTTGGCGCAGGTTATGGGCAGCATGCTCGGCAACCTGACGTACTTTTTGGCCGGTTTCATGGCCTTTTTAATGGTGTATGCCAATAACTTCATCATGAAACGCCGCAAGAAGGAGTTTGGCCTGTACCAGGTGCTCGGCATGGGGCGCGGGCGCGTCGCCACGATCATGGCGCTCGAGACGGTGATTGTCTCGGTCGGCGCCTTTGTCGCCGGCATTGTGCTGGGCGTGGGACTCTCCCAGCTCATGACGTTCTTTACGGCCTCGCTCTTTAAGACACAGATCGCCAATTTCCACTTCTTTTTCTCAGTGCATGCGTTCAATCTGACCCTTGCCTGCATGCTCGTAATGTTTGTGCTCACGCTACTGCTGAACCTCCGCGCCGTGCGTCGTACCAAACTCATGGAGCTTATGGGTGCCGAGCGTCGCAACGAGAGCATCAAGACACGCAACCCCTGGATCGCGATTGCCATCTTTGCCGTGGGAGTGGTGCTTGTGGGCGTGGCCTATTACCGTCTGCTACGCGATGGGTTCCCGCTAACCGCGCCGGACAGCAAGCTGCAAGAGGCCATGAACCAGTTTGGTATTACGACCGCTATGGTTACCGTGGGCACCTTTGCCCTGTTCTGGGGACTCTCGGGCATGCTCATCAAGCTGCTGCAGAGCCTGCGCGGCGTGTATTGGCGCGGCCTCAACATGTTTACCGTGCGCCAGCTTGCGGCCAAGGTCAACACGGTGTGCTTTTCGATGGGCGTCATCGCGATGCTCCTGTTTTTGGCCATCACCTCGGTGACGTGCGGTATGTCGATTGCCAACGTGATGAACGAAAACCTGGAGCGCTATAACCCTGTTGATGTGTCTCAGACGTATGTCTATTACACGCCCGAAACGCTCGACTACTACAAAGAGTATGTCAATCCGTCTGAGGCCGATCGCATGGTGTTGGCCGATAGTACGGTCGATTTGTACTCCGCATGGCACGGCGATCGTGTCGACCCCGATAACGTTGCAGACGGTATTAAAGGCAAGTCGGCGGACAACAACGACGAGACCGGCAAGAAGGTCAATATCGCCGATGTTGCCGGTGAGCATGTGCAGATCGATTCGTATCTGAGTTACCCGCTTGGCGGCTCGGATCCTTCGGTGACCCCAAGTGAGATGTGCAAGACCATGGGCGAAAAGCTTCCCAAGGCGTTCGGGGGTAGCAATGCCGACATGACAGGCCTGTCTGTGACGCCGGCAAGTCAGTACAACAAACTGCGCCAGATGATGGGCAAGGAGCCGGTGCACATCGGTCACGACCAGTATCTGCTCACGTGTGATATGGGCGGCGAGCTGGTCGACCTGTACACCAAGTATATGGCTGGCGGCCATACCCTTACCTTGGGCGGGCATACGCTCAAGCCCGCAACCGATAAGTCGGACGAAGATACGGCGGCCATCGCCAACTCGGCGATGGGCAGTAATGGGGGTACCGTCGTCGTTGCCGACGAGCTGTTGTCCCAACTTAATCTGCAGCCGTATTCCAGTAGTCTGCTCGTTAACTACAAACAGGGGATGGATACGACCGAGGCAGACGAGAGTATTAAATACACTGTGCTCGACAATCTGCTCGTTGACGGCAAGGAGCCGGGGTCGTGGGGAACCTTCATCACACGCTCCGAGATGTACGCGCAAGCAGCGCAAATGAACGGTCTTATTAGCTACCTAGCCATCTACATCGGCTTTGTATTGGTCGTTGCATGCGCGGCGATTCTGTCGATCCAGCAACTCTCCAACGTGGCCGACGGCAGCCGCAGCTATCGTGTGCTGGCACAGATCGGCTGTGAGGACCGCCAGATTCGTCATTCGGTGATGGCGCAGCAAGCGGTATTCTTCCTGTTCCCGCTGGCAGTGGGCCTGGCGCACTCCTTTGTGGCACTTAAGGTGATCATCGAGCTGGTGAGCATTTTCGGAAATATGAGCATCGGCGGCACCGTGGGCCTCACCTGTGCAATCTTCCTGGCGGCCTACGGCGGCTACTTCCTGGTGACCTACCTCATGAGCACCGGCATGGTACAAGCCGCCATCGCCACCCGCTACAGCGAGTAACAAGCGGGCAAAATCGTCGCAAAATCAGAGGCGTATGACCGCCGCGAAGGGACCAGGGGCCCTTTCGCGGCGGTTTTTGCCAATCTGGTGCGTCTCAGATACAAGTGAGTAGACTTTTTTGAACCTGCCGAGCGCATCGCGACAAATGCTCAATAAAACCGCAGGTCAGAGCTATGTCGTTTTGGGGCGTGCTCGGCCTTCTGCAAAAAGCCTACTCACTTGGTTTTTCTGCTAGAAGACCGCCACGAGGGAAGGCAACTCCCCCGGGTAGTCGTTGGGGACGTTCTTAAACGACTAGTCAAACAAGAACGTCCCCAATGACTACTTTGCGGGCAGCTAAAAGAGCCCCATCCTAAATTAGCTACCCCGCCAACACCGCAGGTAGAGCCTGTCTCTTATACACATCTCCGAGCCCACGAGACTCGACGTCATCTCG
>UQIQ01000090.1 GCA_900541185.1 uncultured Collinsella sp. | reverse complement strand
CGAGATGACGTCGAGTCTCGTGGGCTCGGAGATGTGTATAAGAGACAGGCGATATTCTGTGGGATGCCAAGCCGCACATTGGCTCCGACATCCTTCCCACGGTTGTCACCGCTATATCCCAGCGCATCGAGCAGCTCGGAGGTATCGTCCGTTATCGAACAAAGCTCGTCGACATTCACATCGACGCGTCTGGCGCCATCACCGGTATTGATGTCCAATCGTCCCAAGACGCCGCTTACGAGCCAATCGAGACAAAGCACCTCATCCTCGCCTGCGGGCATTCTGCTCGCGATATTTTTGAGCTCCTTAAGGACCACAACGTGGCCCTCGCACAAAAGACCTTTGCCATGGGCGTTCGCATCGAGCATCCGCAGCGCGACATCGACCGAGCCCAATATGGAGCCTTGGCGGGACATCCTGCCCTCGGAGCAGCCCCCTACAAGCTCGTCGCCCATCTTCCCAACGGCCGCAGCGTGTTCTCGTTTTGCATGTGCCCCGGCGGGCAGGTTGTCGCCGCCTCTTCCGAGCAGGGCCACCTGTGCGTCAACGGCGCCAGCCTCAATGCCCGCGACGGACGCAACGCAAACGCCGCCCTGCTCGTTAACGTCACGCCTGAGGACCTTCCCAACGATGACCCGCTCGCCGGCATCGAGCTCCAACGTGCCTGCGAGGCGGCCGCCTATCGCCTGGGCGGTTCCAACTGGAACGCACCGGCACAACTCGTCGGAGATTTCCTCGCAGAACGCGCCAGCAAGGCGCCCGGAAAGGTAAAGCCCACCTATCCGCTCGGTGTGACCTGGACGGCAATTGACGAAGCCCTGCCGCAGCATATCGTCGAGTCGCTCCGCCTGGGACTTCCCCTACTCGGAAAAAAGCTACGAGGTTACGACCGTCCCGATGCCGTTCTTACCGGCGTGGAGACTCGTTCGAGCTCACCGGTCACTGTCACCCGAGACCGAACGTGCCATGCCGTGTCGACCCCGGGCCTCTACCCTTGTGGTGAGGGAGCTGGATATGCCGGCGGCATCATGAGCGCGGCCACCGACGGCATTCGTTGTGCCGAAGCCCTGATTGCAGACCTCTAACGCACGAATTCCAGCGCGCAAAAGACATAGGCCCCGAGCTCCACAGGGAACTCGGGGCCTGTTCGCTATTTCTTAAACCGTGCACCCTGGCGTTTTCTGCCCGATGCGAACGTGGAACCCTTGCGGGCCTGCAAGCGCAAGCGCTCGATCGTCTCGTCCTCAGACGCACCCTCGAGCATCGCCCGAATCTGAACGACGGCATCGCGCAGGCGCGCCGCCTCCTCAAAGTCCATGGCGGCAGAAGCGTTACGCATATCCTCTTCCATGGTTTCGACGATCCGCACAAGCTCGTCATGCGGCAGTTCTTCCAACTGCTCCGCAAGTGTCTGCTCGGGCGCCACCGTTTCCGGCACGCCGCCCTCGCCCGACTCATCGGGCGTATAGAATGCGCCATGACCAAGAGAGTCGCCCTTCGAGCGCCCCTTGGAACCCACAGTTTTTTCGGCCTCGGCAATAAAACTTGAGATGTCGTTGATGGCCTTGCGCACCGTCCTAGGCACAATGCCATGCTCTTCGTTATATGCCATCTGAATCTCGCGACGACGCTGCGTCTCCTCGATGGCCTCTTTCATCGAATCGGTCACAACGTCCGCATACATGATGACTTCACCATCGGCGTTACGGGCCGCGCGGCCAATCGTCTGAATCAGCGAACGGCGGTTGCGCAAGAAGCCTTCCTTATCGGCATCGAGAATTGCCACCAGCGAGACCTCGGGAAGATCCAAGCCCTCGCGAAGCAGGTTGATGCCAACGAGAACATCGATCTTGCCCTCGCGCAGCGTTCGCAGGATCTCGACACGGTCCATTGTCGCCGTATCAGAGTGCATGTAATTGACCTTAATGCCCGCGTCGAGCAGATGGTCGGTCAGGTCCTCGGCCATGCGCTTGGTCAACGTGGTCACCAGCACGCGCTCCTTGCGGGCAACGCGCTCGCGAATCTCGTCCTCAAGATCGTCAATCTGACCGCGAACCGGACGCACATCGATCTTGGGATCGAGCAGACCGGTCGGACGAATAATCTGCTCAACGTCGTTCTGGCTCACCCGCAGCTCGTAATCGCCCGGCGTGGCCGAAACATAGATAAACTGGGGTATCCTTGCCTCAAACTCATCGAAACGAAGCGGGCGGTTATCGAGCGCCGAGGGCAGGCGAAAACCGTGTTCCACCAGCGTCACCTTACGCGAGCGGTCACCTTCGTGCATGCCGCGAATCTGCGGCACCGTCACATGGCTCTCATCGATGATGCAGAGCATATCCTTGGGAAAGTAATCGATTAGGGTAAACGGCGGCTCACCCGGCTTGCGACCGTCCAGATGACGCGAGTAGTTCTCGATGCCGTTGCAAAAGCCCATCGTCTCGAGCATCTCAAGATCATAATCGGTGCGCTGCTGCAGACGCTGCGCCTCGAGCAACTTGTCGGTCGCCTTGAGCTCCGCCACGCGCTTCTCGCACTCTTCGCTGATCGATTTCAGAGCCGCCTTGACCTTCGGCTTCTCGGTCACGTAGTGCGATGCCGGCCATACGGGGATGGCCTCGTACTCACGAAGCATCTCACCGGTGACCTCATCGATCTCGGCAATCAGCTCGACCTCGTCGCCAAAGAACTCAAACCGCAACGGATGCTCGGCATAAGGCGGATACACGTCGACAACATCGCCGCGCACGCGGAACGTGCCGCGTGCCAGGTCATAGTCATTGCGATCATATTGAATGTCGATAAGTGCATGGATAAAGTCATCGCGCTCGAGCGGCACCTTCTTGTCGACGTTTGGAGCCAGACCCGCATAGTCCTCAGGAGAGCCAATGCCATAGATACACGAGACCGATGCGACAACGATCACATCGCGTCGAGAGAGCAGCGATGCGGTCGCCTGATGTCGCAGCATCTCAACCTCTTCGTTAATCGAGGAGTCTTTCTCGATATATGTATCGCTTTGCGGCACATACGCCTCGGGCTGATAGTAGTCGTAATACGAGACAAAGTAGACCACAGCGTTATTGGGAAAGAACTCTTTGAGCTCGCTCGCAAGCTGAGCAGCGAGCGTTTTATTCGGAGCCATGACCAGCGTCGGCTTTCCCAGGGCCTCAATAGTCTTTGCCATCGTGAAGGTCTTGCCCGAACCAGTCACGCCCAGCAAAACCTGATAGCGGTCTCCGTCCCTCACGCCCTGCACAAGCGACTCAATGGCTTTAGGCTGGGAACCGGCAGGCTCATAGGGAGAAACGACCTTAAACGGCACGTCAGAGCCTTCAACGCCAAAGCGCTTAAGTTCACCACCAACGCGTTCTACTTCAAATTCCGCCATGGATACTCCTAACTCATATATCTGCAGTATACGCAGGCGGCAGGCATAGTCCTATACGAACCGATCGGGATAGAGGGTCTTGTAGCGAGCCCAGGCATTATTGACACGAATCAGATACGCCTGCGTCTCGGGAAAGGTAATTGCATTATGAAGCGACGTACCCTGCTGCGCCCATCCGTCGACATTGCCCATGCCGACGTTATAGGCGGCGATGGCACTATCCGTCGACCCGTTGAAATAGGCGAGAAGATACGAGAGGTATGCGCAGCCAAACTCGATATTCGTAGCCGGATCGTTAAGATTGTCGGCCGAATACTCCCCTCCGTCGACAAGGCCCTTGGCAATCATATCCTGGGCAGTCTCGGGCATCAGCTGCATCAATCCCTGAGCACCCTGATTCGACTCGGCCTCGGGATCCCAATTCGATTCCGACTTAATGACAGCGCACACCAGATACGGATCCAGATTATGCGAAATACTGGATTGCTTTACATACGCCTCGTAGTCAATCGGATACAGCGGCTTAAAGAAAGCGGCAGGGGCACACGAGTAGACGAGCGAAATAAGGCCGAAGACGAACACAACGGCAAGTGGCGCCACGCGATACCACGTAAAGAAACGTGCCTTAGGCATCGGCCTCCTCCTTATCCGGAGTATCTATAAACCCGTGGCATGCAAGCCATGAGTCAAGCTGCTCAAAGAGCGAATTATCGCCTGCGGCATTATCAATCACCGTTGTAGCGAGATTGCACAGCGCAGACTCATCGGGCTGGCAAGCAGAACGAGCATCGAAATCGGATGGCTCCATGCCACGTTGAATAGCGCGCTCGCGACGAACTGACAAAGGGGCGCTGATGACCAGAATTTCATCAGCCAAGCCAAATGCATCCTCAAAACCAGTCGGAGCAGAAACCTCGACCACCGCAAAGGGATAACGGGGAGATGAAACCGTACAACAAACCGGATCGAGAATCCTAAGCGAAAGCTGTTCAATCAGAACGGGATGCACGATGCCATTGAGCCGTGCGACCGAATCAGGAGAAGCGAAAGCTCGAGAAGCGAGGATGCTGCGGCGAATGCCGCCTTCCTCATCCAAAATGTCCCAACCGAATTCATCCGCGAGAGTATTGACGATATCAGAGCCCGGCACATACAGAGATTTTGCAAGCTCATCCAGATCGATAAGCATAGCGCCACGAGATTCGAAATAGCGGCAGGCCGTCGACTTACCCGAAGCAATATTGCCCAAGACAAATACGGTAAACATCAAGCCCTCCCTAACGCCAATGCGAGTAATTATCGCTCAAATACACTAGAAGGACTCAAAATACAGCCAAAGAGTAAGAGCGCATACGGGGGAGGTAGGTCCCAAAGCACAACGTGTATACAACGCAAAAAGGGGGAGGCCGCGAGGCCTCCCCCTTCTCAGTTCAAGCGTACGGC
>UQIQ01000089.1 GCA_900541185.1 uncultured Collinsella sp. | reverse complement strand
GCTGCGGGAACGTCCTATCCGCTCAATGTGTTCGGCTGAGATCGGAAATCAACCCTATTTAGTGGCGCACATGAAATGCCGGATTCGGCTCTACTAGATTGAGTGTGCGATATTATGCAACTTTGCATAATTCGACCTTGCATAATCTTTGAGTGCGGTTTGTATTGGAGGACATGTATATCGACTGAGGTAACACGTCCGCCCCGCTCTCTCGCCGCGCGCCGTGGTACGATTTTTGAGTTTGAAAGTCCCGCCGTGCTCCGGCTGCCCTTGCAGCTCGGCGTGCGGCCGCACGTAAAGGAGCCATCATGGCCGGTATGAACATGCAGCAGATGATGAAGCAGGCTCGCAAGATGCAGGAGCAGCTTGCCGCCGCGCAGGAGAACCTCAAGTCCCAGACCGTCGACGCCTCTGCCGGCGGCGGCATGGTCAAGGTGACCGTTAACGGCGAGATGGAGCTCGTCAACCTCACCATCGATCCCGATGCGCTCGATCCCGAGGACGTCGATATGCTGCAGGATATGATCATGGCTGCCGTCAACGAGGCCGTCCGCGGCGTCAACGAGCTCGCCAACAAGCAGATGGGCGCCATCACCGGCGGCCTCAACATCCCGGGCATGCCGTTCTAAGACACGCATATATATGAGTGCCAACCACAGTCTGCAAAAACTGCTCGATGAGCTGGGCCGTCTGCCGGGCATTGGTCCCAAGTCGGCCCAGCGCATCGCCTATTACCTGTTGGAGGCCGACGCCGAGGAGGCGCGCCGCCTGGCCGAGGCCATCCTGGAGGTCAAGCAGGAGGTCCACTTTTGCAGCCGCTGCTTTAACTACGCCACGGCCGACGAGTGCTCCATCTGCCAGGACCCGATGCGCGATACCACTCGCATTTGCGTGGTGGGCGAGCCGCGTGATGTCCAGGCGATCGAGCGCACGGGCAGCTACCACGGCCTCTACCACGTATTGGGCGGCGTGATCAGTCCCATGGACAAGATTGGCCCCGAGCAGCTGCACATTCGAGAGCTGCTGGCACGCTTGGGCCACGAGGACATCCACGAGGTCATCATCGCCACCAACCCCAATATTGAGGGCGAGACCACGGCGAGCTATCTGGCCCGTACCATCAAGCCGTTGGGCGTCGAGGTGTCGCGTCTGGCAAGCGGCCTTCCCGTGGGCGGCGACTTGGAGTATGCCGACGAGCTTACGCTTGGCCGCGCCATCGAGGCCCGCCGCGCGATTTAGGTGGCGAGCCTGCTCCTGCCGTATGTTTTCCTCGCGACGCACGGGGTAGTCATAATTTCCCCGTGCGACTGTGAGTTTGTTGTGCAACAAAGATGCTTCGTATCCGCTTATCGCATGGATGCTTCCGCTCGCATCCTTAATTTGTCCATTCGTTGCGCAACCTTTTTGGTTCGCTGATACACTCAAATATGGATTCGAATGAATGCGCCGCTCCCGAGCGGCGTGTTTTTGTTGGAGGAGAACGCATGCGGCCCGGTGGCACTCAGACAAAGCGCGGCGCCGCGGTGCGCATACGACGCCGACTGGGCTTGGCGCCGCGGGCGTACGCACTGCTATCGTGCTCGCTGGTGCTGGTCATAGCTGGCGTTTCTGCCTATGGCATGACCGTGCCGTCCATGATGCAGGCGCATGCCGCACGCGAACCGCGCGTGGGGCATGAGGTCAAAAGCGATCTGGGCACCACGACTGGATATGCTTGGGCAAGTGTGGTCGGGCATATTGTGTTTGGCACCGACGATGCGGACGGCGCCGAGGCCCCGGACAACGAAGTCACGCTTGCCAATGGCAAAACCATCGTGCTCACCAACACCAAGATCATCGATCGATTGTCCAACAATAGCGTGGCGGCAACGGTGAATAAGGTCGAGCAGCAAAAGGAGCAGGACGCCCAGCAGTCCGGAAAGCCCGGTAGCTCGGATACTTCTGGCTCCGGCTCGGATTCATCGAGTTCGGGCGGCGGCTTTGGGTCGGGTTCCTCTACCGGAGGGCCTGGAAACGGCGGCTCGACGGGCGGCAACACTGACAACGATGCAAACTCCGGCGGCCTTTCCGCTGCTGAGGAAGAGAGCATTCACAGTTGGCTTGTGACCAAGTACAACATGCTCGACGGCTATGTTTCTCGTGCCAATGACGTGGTCTCGACCTATAACTCTACGGGAGATCCCAGGCCGTGCGACAGCCTGGTCGGGGAGATGTTTGTCATTCGAGCCGAGTTCGGTCGTCAGACATTCTCGCCCCGGTCAAGGTGGTATCAGCAGTATGCCAATCTGTGGGGCTGTTACACCAACCTATGTCAATGGGTCGGCCATTACGGCGATGATGACGTCGCGCTCGGTAACTTCAACAATAACGTGGCGGCGCTTGCCCTATGATGACCGATCTTGCATCCACCACACCACAATCGCTCGGTCGCGATCCCATGGTCGGCCTGCGCCTGGCGCGTGTCGACGGGTTTGAGCCGGCCATTGCGCTCGGTCAGGACGAACTGCCTGCCTATCTGCGTCGTTTTACGATACTGTTTGCCGACGATGCCACCATGCGCCGTGGCGGTATCGGCCGCGTGACGCGTGCTGTCAACGCCCAAGGCGAGGACGTAGCACTCAAACAGCTCATCTTGCCGACGCGCGATGAGTTTGACGACGATGCCGCCCATGAGTCGCTGGTCGCCAAGTTCAAAGCGGCATTTCGCGAGGAATATGAATGCCATCGCGCCCTTTCGGGCCTTAAGGGCTTTCCCCGCCTCTATGGCTGGGGCGAGGTTGACGGTGTGCCTGCAATTGTCATGGAATGGGTCGAGGGCGAGACGCTCGCCCGCTTGCGCTCGCGACTCGCCGTGGACGATGCCGGACGCCTATCGCCGCTTGTGGCGGCGCGTCTGGGTCGCGACCTGTTCGATCTGCTCTGCCGTATGAGCCTGGTGGGCGAGGGCTTTGTCCATCGCGATATCTCGCCCGCTAATATTATGGTGCGTACGGCGCGCCTGCCGCTTGACCGACAGCTTGCCGAGGGCACCTTTGACCTGTGCCTGATCGACTTTGGCTCGTCGCTGGCGCTTGAGCCTGCGTCGGCCGTGGCCGGTACCGGCGGCAAGGCGTCGTTTACGGAGCGTTATGCCACGCTGCGTCGCGCGACGGTTGCCTATGCCCCGCCCGAGATGCTCACCGACGATATTCCCGACCTGCGCGCTTTGCGTATGTCGCCGGCGATTGACGTCTATGCCGCGGCAAGCACGGTTTACGAGCTCATTGCCGGCGTCGTGCCATACGAAGCCGCGCCGAGCACTTCGGGCACCTCGGGTTCGCGCAAAAAGACGCGCGACATTGCCAGCCCCTACCGTCTCAAGACGGACACACGGCCCGACTATCCCATTGGTGCCCATGCGCCCGGTTGTGATTTGACTCAGCTGCTTCGTCGTGAGCCCGATGTGGCGCTCGCCGCGGCCGAGCAGGCCCAGCAGCTGGGGCTTGAGCCGGATTCCGAAGAGCTACGCGATGCGCTGGCGTTTGTCGATGCCCAGCTGTTCGACGTGGTGATGGCCTGTCTGTCCAGTCATCAAAAAGATCGTCCCGAGCCGGCGGCGGTCGAGGCGGCGCTCTCGGCGTTTTGTGACCACTATGCGCAAAATGTCGGTCGTTCGCTTCGCGGCGAGCCGCTCACGCCGTGCCCCATGGATGCGTCTGGCCGCGCGGTTCGTCGCGCGCTGATGGTCGGCGCGACGGTCGTCTGTGGCGTGGTTTGGGCTGTGGTCGTGGTTTCGGCCGCGCTGCTGGCGTCGGGCGCCCGCGTGACGGCGACTTTGGGATCGCTCGTGTGGTCTGGGTCGCTACCGAGTATTATTGCCGCACTGGCGTTGGCGCTGCCAGGCATAGCCGGCGTTACCGCGGGGGCACTTGCGCGCAATCGGCGCTCGGGGTTCCTGCAGGGTGTGCTTGCGCTTTCTGCCTGCGAGGTTCCGGTGCTGGTTGTGGCTGCATGTAGCGTATTTTCCCAACGCGCCGTGATGGGCGGCCTTGTTGCCGCTCTGGTTGCAACCTATACGCTTACGTGGTTTTTGCTTGCGATGGGCTTTGCCTTTGAACTTCCCGTTTCGGCACCGCGACGCACAAAAGCCCAGATGGCGACTCCGCTTGCCGGTGGAGCCGCAGCTGCCCGTACTTTTGGCGGACCTGTCGAAGTATCGTCCGATTCTATTTCTACGACCAAGGAGGCCTAGGTCATGGCATCTCAAGTTGAGCTCACCCCATGCGGGGCCATGTTTGACATCTTTAAGCGCGCGGCGCATCTGAGCCATATCGAGCTGTGCGGCTTGGTGCTTTCGTCCCGTCCGCTCGCCGACGGCCGCAGCCCGCAGAGCCGAGCCGCCGATCGCTCTTGGGTTTCCCGCTTTATCGTTCGCGCGCCGGTCGGCACGCTTCAGCAGCGCTACTTTGCCGAATACGGTACCTCGGCTGCGCGTATTATGTCGCAACTGGCCCTGCGCCAGCGCAATCCCATGGACTCCACGGCTGTGATCAATATGGTGTGCGGTCCTGCAGGTGAACCGATGGTACGCGCGCTCGAAGAGTGCCACCAGGACACGAATCTCTATCGCAACGCGCTCGATCGCCTGTCCCAGGCGGCGGAACTCATGCCCGCCGAGCGCGCCGAGGCCGTGCTGGTGCTGTTTGTCGCCGTCGGTTGTTCGGCGGATGTGCGGTCCTCGGTGAACTATGCCATCGACTACGCGCACGCGACCTGTGGCGGAGGCACATCCACGCCGCGTTCGCTTGGCATGTCGCTGACTGCGGGCGAGCGCGAACCCGCCCCGGCGCACCCCTTGGGCTTGCTGCGCGTGCAAAACAGTTTTGTCGTGAGCGCCCCGCGCTGGATTCAGCCGAGTGAGCAGGGTGTTGAGATCGGCGCGCTGGCAACGGGGGAGGGCGGCATCACCGACGACGTCTCGG
>UQIQ01000088.1 GCA_900541185.1 uncultured Collinsella sp. | reverse complement strand
CTTATATGCCTCCGCCTGGACAGACGCCCTGATGTTGGGGCGTGGCTTGTCTTGGGTGTATCGCCGAACATATATAAGTTGAAGGCCACGTTATGTGGCCTTCTTTGTTTGCGGAAAGTGTGTCCCGGAATTCTTGTCTGGAATGGGATGCAGTTTCCGCTTGGGACCCGATTGGGAAAGTGTGTCCCACTATTCAGCTGGATTCCGGGATGTATTTTCCGGTTGAGGCTCGTTGGGAAAGTGCGTCCCACTTTGGGGGCTGATTCTGGGACGTGGTTTCCGGTTGGCTCTCATTGGGAAAGTTCATCCCATTTCTCGGCCTAATTGTGGGATGCAGTTTCCGCTTGCGGAGTCTCCACTCAACAGAAAACCCGGGTGGCCTGT
Organism: uncultured Collinsella sp.; assembly: GCA_900541185.1. Taxonomy (GTDB): domain Bacteria; phylum Actinomycetota; class Coriobacteriia; order Coriobacteriales; family Coriobacteriaceae; genus Collinsella. Next base: position 4,792 of record UQIQ01000088.1, on the reverse strand, counting down.
TTTTTGGCTACCCGGGTTTTTGGGTTGTCGATATGTTCGACTGGCTACTAGTGGGTCTTGCGGCGCTTGATCAGCATGATGAGGGCTATCACTACGAGCGTTGCTCCCGCTGCTGCTGCGGTGGCGACTAGGGCGAATGTTTGGTCGCCGGTGTTTGCGAGGTTCTTCGCTGTGGTCGTAGTCTTGACCTTGGTGTCGGTCTTAGCTCCGTTGTCGGACTTGGGCTTGTCCGGGTTCGTCGGGGTCTCAGGAGTCTCGGGGTCCTTTGAGCCTTCGGAATCGGTTGGGCCGGCGGTGTTTACCAGCGTATGGTCCAGGAACTTCTTGGCGCCCGCACTTGCCTGTGAGAACAGGCGGCGCGTGCGGATCGGGGTGGCGTTCACCGTTGTGAGCGCCGTCTCCTCGGCCTCGATATTCACGAGCGTCGTGCCGGTGTCGAGGCCCACGTCGTTGTATCCCACGTGGCAGTAATACTGCGCACCGTCATCGTCTGCGGTCAGGTCAATCTCGAGCTTTGAGGCCGTTCCAGCCGCGAGGTTGCCATCGGCACCCACGAGCTTAAACTCTGTCTCGCCGCGGCCCTTGCGGTACCACATATAGGTCGGTGCCAGCCCTGTTTCGCTATCGTCGGCACCGAGTTGCTTCACATGGCCAATCGCCGAGAGCGTCAGGTGGCTTCCCGCCGTGCGCTCAACCGAAGAGTCGTATCCAAGATCCGACCCCTCCGCAGCATCCGCTGCAGGTCCGCTCACGGTCATCGTCATGCCATCGGGCATGGTCTTGACCGTGATGATTGCCGAGCGAATACCTGTTTCGGTCGTGGATCCGTTCTTAACGGCGGCGATGGCGAATCGATACTCCGTATTGGGCTGCAGCCCATCCCACTTGAGCGAGGTCTGCGTGTTGTCGGCAATCTTCCAGCTATTGACGACCGCATCCGCCGCATTGCTCTGCAGCATGCCCACGCCGTAGCTAAAGCCACTCTTGTTTGCGAGTACATCGTCCCAGCTAAACGTAACGCTGGTCGAATCGACGGCGTTTGCCGTAAAGCCCGTCACGGCCGGCGCGTCGGGCATCTCGACGTCCTTAACGTCATAGCCCACGATCCAGAACTGGTCGGTGTCCTTGGTGCCGAGCTTGTCGCCCGAGTCTGCCTCGAACTTGTCGACATCCACCGCGTTGACGCCCAGACGCCACACAAAACCGTACTTGCCCTGCGCGGCCTCGGGCAGGTTGTCGACGGTGCCGCCGTATTCGGTCGATTCACTCGAGGAGTTACCCGTAGTAAAGCCGGCGTTGGCACCAAAGCACAGGCCGCCAAACAACTCGTGCTTTGCGAGCTTCGCGCCCATGACAACGCTGCCGTTCAGCGTCAAGCCGAGCTCGAGCTCCTGCTCCTTGCCCTCCTCGACTTCGATGGTCTGCTCAATGCTCGCCCCCGACTGCGCGGCGGCGCCGTTAAACCCATCGTGCGTGTAGGCGCGCGTTACGCCAGGCTTGCCCAGGCCAAAGGAATCCCCAACGGGAGTCTCGCCGTTGAGCGTCGTTTGATAGGTTCCGGGTTCTCCCGACCGGTTGGTCAAAAAGTAGCTGAGCGGCGTCATATTGTGCTGTTTGGCAATGCGGTCATAGGCCTCGACATTAACGACCGAGGTCTGCGCGCCGAGCGACACGGGCGCCGCCATCACGCCCTTGCCACCAGTTTCCTCATTTTCGATCTCATACTCGTAATAGACCATCGGAATCGTGTAGAGCACGGCCTTGTCACCCTCGCCGGCATGCGACTCATAGCTTACGCTTGCGCTGACCGTGCGCTCGCTCCGGTAGTCATAGCATCCCTCGGCGGCAAAATCGACTGAAGCATTCATCGCGACCAGGGGCGGACCGGTCTGCACCTCGACGGCAACGCCCAACTCGGCGCCAATGGTATAGCCCTGGGATGTCCCCGTGCCCTTTTCCTCTCCGTATGACGTGCCGCCCAACACCAGATAGCCGTATGCCTGCTCCAGATCCTCAACATAGGGCGCATCCTGCAGCACGGCAAGCACGCGCGGGTTGGTATAGACCTTGTAGCGGTCCTTGTACGTGATCTTGACGCTGTCGTTGTCGACATCGGGCAGCGCGAGCGAGATAAATGTGCCGTAGGTAGTGCCGCGACGGTTGCTCTCGCTAATCACCTGCTCCTCGCCGCGGCGCACCTTTCCGTTCTCGTCGAGCGAAAAATGCGAGGCGGTCATCCAATAGTAGTCATCGTTCTTGCGCAGGTCCTCGTCGCGGTGCTTGCCCACCACGGCGATAAAGCTCTCGTTATAGCGGTCCGAACCCGAGACGCTGCCCGCCTTGACGTCGCTGATCCACACCTGCTCTATACCCTTGTGGTCATGCTTGTTGCTGCTGTTGTATTGCTGACCGCTCATGCTCATGGTTCCGACCATGGACCCCAAGCCCTGAGCCCCGCTCTGTGCCGTGTTGCAGGCAAAGTCGCGGAACACATCGCCACCCACGAGCACCTCGTCAACCGCCAGCTGCTCGGACAGGCCGTCAAGGTTGGCAGTGGCAAGGGCAATAGGCGCCAAGGTGCACGGATAGCGCTTATCCTGAGCGCTATCCTTCCATGCGCTGTTGGGCACATGCATCAGCCCATAGGAGGCGAGGAGCCCGTCTCTGTATTCCTTACAATCGGAAAGCTTGAACTCGCCAGACTCCGAGTCAAAATACGCGTAGCGGTACAGCGCGCCGTACAGCCCCTTGCTGCCGTCAGAAGCGCCGTAATCAAAAGCGCTGCGTTGCCAGTCATAGCCCGCAAGAATAAGGCCCGTGACGGTTTCACCCGTCTTCTTTCCTTCTTCATCGTAGGCGGCAAACGTGCCGAACGTCGCATTCGCAGCGACCATGGTCTTGCCGTTCGCGGAGAGGGAGATTGCGCCCGCGTCGCCCAGAGCATCGACATGGACGAGCGCACCCTTGGATGCATCCCACGAAAACAGCTCGCAATGCGTCGACTTATCAATATTCTTCTTGCCGTAGGGTGCCGAGACCACGATGGCGAGGTCATCGCAAAAATCGCGATCGAGGTCGCCGGCCGCTAGCGAAACGACAGGAGCTGACTGAAGCTGCGTCCAGGAGTCGTTCCCGCCCTTGTTGTGCGTGGTGTAGTCCGCGGCGTTACCGGCATCGATCTTGACGACGCTTTGCTTCCAGTTGCCGCCCTCCAAGTCATACATGTCGACTACAGCCTTGCGCACGCCGTTCTCGTCGACATAGCAGCCCGCGTAGACAAAAAGCTCGTCGACGCCGTCGCCATCGACATCGCCCGCCTCGACATCAAAGACGGCGTCGTGCTCTTGCAGGTAACCGGCATCCAGGTACTTAAAACGGCCTTCGTACATCATATTAGTGTTGACCGTCACCGGCAGGTGTGTGTCGAGAGTGCGCGTACGCCCGTTGCTAAACGAGTAGAGGACCAGCTCAACCTTTCCGGCGTATGACTTGCTGTCAATCGTCGTGGAGGAACTGTCGCCGTAGGCACGGAGCTCGGCAACGCGGCTCTTTTTGCCCGTGCTGGCGTCGCTGCAGAACTCAACACTCGTGGCGTGAATGCCCGAGAAACCGTTGTTGTCGTTGGCGAGTACTGTTGAGGACTCATTGTTGCTTAGGTACGACCAGGTGCCGCCACCGTAGTCGCTATGCTTGTAGAGATCGCTGTTCGTATCGAAGTTGTTGACGTTTTGCCAGAACTTTGCGGCGCCCCACACACTTCCATAGCCATCGGTGAGTTTGCTGCTGCCGCCAATGTCACCGCGCTCGACGTTCTCGAGCTTGTCGCGCAGAGTGTAGCGATTGCCATGGCTACCGTTAGCTGCCATATAGACCTCGCTGCGCGTGGCAAACGTCGTGGGGGTATCAGTGGAATAGGGGCCAACGGTATCGGCCGGAATGTCCTCGCTCGCGCCCAGACCCAGGGCTTGATAATCCTGCTCGGTCATATCGGTGATTGCGGGCGCGTCTGCCGCCTGGGCAACCTGGGGCGTGGCCGTGAAGCAGGCGACGCTCATGGCGATCAACGCAGCAAGCGCCGCCGTCCCAACAAGCGGGATTTTCGACAGCCTACGGATACGGGGGTGTGGAACGTACATGAGGGACCTCGCTTTATTCGAGTGGAGTGGACTCATTTTTACAAATGATACGTACGATGCCCGATATCACGTGTCTCATTTTCGCCAACGGCGTGTCTCATTTTTGAGAATCCGAGATGCCGCGGAAATCTTATCCCAGCTCAAAGGCCATTTCTGGGATGTATTTTCCGTCGAGTGCCTCATCGGGAAACTGCATCCCATTTCAAGCGTCGATTCTGGGACGCACTTTCCCCTTAGACCCTCAACCGGAAACCGCATCCCACTTTGAGCGCAAATTCCGGGATGCATTTTCCGCTTGAGCCTCATTGGGAAACGGCGTCCCACTTTGAGGGCTGATTGTGGGATGCATTTTCCGGTTTTGCTCTCATTGGGAAAATGCATCCCGTTTCTTGACCGAATAATGGGACGCAATTTCCCGTTGGAGCGCCTTTGGGAAAGTGTGTCCCACTTCGACCGCCCAGAGTGGGATGCACTTTCCGCAAAGCACCTCAACAGGAAACTACGTCCCATTCCAAAGGCAAATTCCGGGACGCATTTTTCGAAAGCCTGCCCATCCGGAAAGCCCGTCCCACTTTGGACGCATCCGGGCACGGAACCATCGACCTATCAGGCCTCCCATCAATAAAGAGGCGTCCTCCCGGACGGCGGGGCACGAA
>UQIQ01000087.1 GCA_900541185.1 uncultured Collinsella sp. | reverse complement strand
CCTATTAAGTCGTCGGCAGCTTCAGATGTGTATAAGAGTCCGGCCACAAACGGCAGGCCGTGGAAGGCATGCATGTTCACATCCGGACGCACGACCAGCGAAAACGTCAACGACGCCTCGCCCGCGCTCCAAGCGCACCAGCCCGCGGACACACCCTCGCGGCCCGCGTCGCGCGCGGCGTCAAGCTCGGTACCGGCGGCAACAGCGTTCATCTCGATCATCTACATACGCCCCAATTCGCCCACGATATGGCCCACGCGGTCCTCGGGCTCCTTGACCTCGACGCCGTTGTAGCGGAAGAACCGCGCCGGGTCGTGCATCAAGTCCTCGAGCGGCACCAGCACAAAATCGCGCTCGCCGATCAGCGGATGCGGCAGGCGCAGCTTTTTGCCGCCGTGGGTCTCGCCGTCCATCCAGAGCAGGTCCAGGTCGATGGTGCGCGGACCGTTGGCCTTGGCCTTTTTGGAGCGGTCGCGCCCCAGCTCAGCCTCGATCTTCATGAGTTCATCGAGCAGCACCAGCGGCGCCAGCTCGGTCTTGATCTCGATGACGGCGTTGGCAAACGCGTCCTGGCGCGTCTCGTAGGCCGGCTCGCTCTCGTAAATCTTGGAGGAGTTGGACACGCAGGTGAGTGGAATCTCGGCGATCATCTCGCGTGCAGCGCGGATGTTGTCGCAGCGATGCCCCAGGTTGGAGCCCACAGCCACAAACGCGCGGCGCGGCTGCGGCTTGGCAACCGCCCAGTAACCGTTCAGGAACTGCGCAAAACCCGCGGCGTCGTGCACGCGCACGATGTTGGCACCGGCCTGGATGGCGCCCAGGCACACGCCAAACGTAGCGGCATCGCGCTCGGCGGCCTCGGTCACGCCCGAGACGGCGCCCACAAAGCGCTTGCGCGACACGGCGCACATGAGCGGATAGCCCAGTGACGCCATCTTGGCAGTCTCGCGCTGGATGACGATGTCCTCGTTAGCCGACTTACCAAAGCCCGGGCCAGGATCAATGCAGATGCGGTCGCGCGACACGCCGGCATGGATGAGCGTGCGGGCCTGGTCGGACAGAAAGCCCATGACGCGGCGCATGATGGGCGCCGAATCGGGCAGGGTGAAGCGGCGGAGCTGCGAGGTGGGCACGTAGGCTTCCTCGCGGCGGGCGCTGCGGCGCATCATGGCGGCCAGGCGGTCATTGGGCTCCGATGCGGCCTCGGTGGCTGCGGGCGCGGCCTCGGGCGCGAGCGCGACGGTCTCGGCTGCAGCAGCCTGCTCGGCGGCCGGCGTCTCCTGCTCGCTTGCAGGCTCGGACGTGGGCTCCGGTTCGCCAAACGGCAACGAGGGCTGCACCACGCCGCCCGGAAGCTTGGTCTCCGGCTTAGGATCGCCCAGCAGCTTGCCGCGACGGCGGCGAGCCGGCTTCTCGGCCTCACGCGCGGCCTCGGCAGCCGCCTCGCGCGCCTTCTCGGCAACAAACGCCGCTGCCGAGGTATCGAGCTGCACCGTTGCGTGCGTGCGGGTGGGCGCGGCGACCTCGCCGGCATGCATCACGATGACGCCGCAGGTACTCGTCTTAACAAACTCGACCATCTTGGGATCGGTGAAGCCCGTCACGTCGTTGACGATCGAGGCGCCGCAGCGCACGGCCGCCTTGGCAACCGCCACATGACGCGTGTCGATCGAGACGATGGCGCCCTCCTTGGCCAGCGCGCGCACCACGGGCAGCACGCGGCGAGCTTCCTCGTCGGGGTTGACCGGGGTAAAACCAGGGCGCGTGGACTCACCGCCCACGTCGATGATGTCGGCGCCGGCATCGAGCATCGCCAGGCCGTACTCGATGGCGGCATCGGGGTCGAAGTGCTCCCCGCCGTCGCTAAACGAATCGGGCGTCACGTTGAGGACGCCCATGATGCGCGGACGGTCAAAGCTGAGCTCATACTTTCCGCACCGCCATGTCTTGCTGTCGTTCGCCATGAACATCCTCCTAAAATGCCCACGCCGCCGAGCTTGGGGAGCTGGCGGCGGGGTCGCTTTGCACTCAGTCTTTCTATTGTATCCGCGCGCGCGGGCTAGAACGCAAACGCGGCCGCGATGTCGCAAGAAATCAGCAGGTCGGCATTTGCATCCTGATCGGTGGGAGCAAGGTTGCATATGGCCAGCGTATCGCCGGTAAAGTAACGCGTAAGGCCCGCCGCCGGATACACCACGAGCGAGGTCCCACCCACAATGAGGGCATCGGCCGCGGCGATGGCGGCAACGGCACCGGTCAACACATGCTCGTCGAGCGGCTCTTCGTAGAGCACTACATCGGGCTTGATGCGGCCACCGCACGCGGGGCACGCAGGCACGCCCGCGGCATCCTCGTGCTCGCGCGAGCAAATCCACTCGGCGCTATAGACCGCGCCGCACGACTGGCAAATGTTGCGATGGACCGATCCGTGCAGCTCAAACACTCGCTGTGAGCCGGCCATCTGATGCAGGCCGTCGATATTTTGCGTCACCACGGCGTCGAGCTTGCCGGCGCGCTCCAGCTCGGCCAGCTTGGTGTGGCAGCGGTTGGGTTTAGCGTTGAGCGCGATCATCTTGGTGCGGTAAAAGTCGAAGAACTCCGCAGGATGCGCCTCGTAAAAGCTATGCGACAGCATGGTCTCGGGCGGATAGGCAAACTGCTGGTGATACAGGCCGTCCACGCTGCGGAAATCGGGGATGCCACTCGCCGTGGAAACACCCGCGCCGCCAAAGAAGACCACGTGACTATGGGTTTCGAACAGCTCCGCCAGCGCGGCGGACGCCTGTTTGGGGTTTGATATTTCCTGCGTCATATATGTCCTCCGTCCGTGTCTCCGGGACGGCGGCGTTCGCACTATCACTCGCGGACTCCGCCCCGCTCTTGTTGCGTTAATCTTAAGCCTGCCAACCCCGTCGAAAGGACACCATGCCTCAGACTTACACTTTCGCCTCGTGGAACGTCAACGGCCTGCGCGCCGTGCTCAAAAAGGACCCGAGCTTTATCCAGATCGCGCAAGAACTCGACGTCGATATCCTGGCGCTGCAAGAGACCAAGCTGCAGGAGGGCCAGGTCGATATCGACCTGCCCGGCTATCACCAAACCTGGAGCTACGCCGAGCGCAAGGGCTACTCGGGCACCGCGGTCTTTAGCCGCCAGGAACCGCTGCGCGTACTGCGCGCCGACGCGCTGTTACCCTACGCCGGCGAGGGCGAGGCGGCCGAGCTCGTGGCGCAGGCCACGACCGAGGGCCGCGTCTGCGCGCTGGAGTTCGACAAGTTCTGGTTTGTGGATGTCTACACTCCCAACGCGCAAAACGAACTCGCCCGCATCGACGTGCGCATGGCCTGGGACGATGCCTACCGCGGCTTTTTGAACGCGCTCGAGTGCGAGACCGGCAAACCCGTCGTGACCTGCGGCGACTTTAACGTTGCGCACGAGGAGATCGACCTTAAGAACCCCAAGTCCAACCGCGGCAACGCGGGCTTTTCGGACGAAGAACGCGGCAAGTTTACCGAGCTGCTCAACGCCGGCTTTACCGATACCTGGCGCACGGCTAATCCAGACGTCGAGGGCGTCTACAGCTGGTGGAGCTATCGCTTTAATGCCCGCAAGAACAACGCCGGCTGGCGCATCGATTACTTCTTGGTAAGTGATTCAATCGCCAATACCGTGCGCGACACCGGTATCCGCGGCGATATCTTCGGCAGCGACCACTGCCCCGTCACCCTCACGCTAGAGCTCTAGCCCCAAGTAATTCCTCTAGGGGACAGAGGAAAACAGATCATGTGACCCCTCTCCCCCTATAAGTTGCGGTGGAATAGTTCCTGTTTGGGCAGCAAATAGCCAAAAACGAGAACTATTCCACCGCAAGTTCGTGAGGGAACGCGAAATGCCTTACAGCCCGTATTTCACGACGACACGGTTAATGCGGCGACACCAAGGCTTGTACAAGGCGGCCAAAAACACACAGGTCGCAAGGCCGTGCGTAATATCGAACGGCACTGCCGTGGCAAGACGCGCCACGGCACCCGCCCAAGTAAGCGGCTGTACAAATCCAATGATGTCATACGCGTTGATCACGACGCCATAGAGCAGGCCCGACGCAAAGCCGTACGCCAGCAGCGCTGGCATGCGCACGGTGCCGTCGGCGCGGTCGAACGCACCCGCATGCGCCAGCGCGCCGCCAACATAACCAACCAGGCCCCAGGCATACATCTGCCATGGCGTCCACATGCCCTGTCCAAAAAAGAAATTGCTGGTCAGCGCTGCCAGCGCGCCAACCATAAAACCATTGCGGCGACCAAGCGTCGCCCCCGCGATAATGGCGATGGCGCTCACCGGTTTAAAGTCGGGAATGGGCCCAAACAGGATGCGCCCCGCCGCCGCCAGCGCCGCCAGCACCAGCGTGGGCATAATCTGACGCAGGCCTGGACGCGATGCCTCATAGCCCGCAAAGAACAGCGCAAGCACCAACGCCACCACAACCAGCATGGCCAACGCTGTCTGCTCAACACCCGCCAGCAACGCGGCAGCCATCACCGCCGGCACCGCCAACAACAGCGGGATCTCCAGTTTTGCAAGCAAACGCGAGAAACGACAGTCCGTCATCCCATCACGCCCTATAGAACACGTTGTCGGCAAAGAAGTCGGCCGGGGACTCCATGCAGGCAATCTCGCCGTCAAACATCATGGCGACGTCGTCGGCTACCTGCTCGGCAAAGTCCAAATCGTGCGTAGCCATGATGACGGTGCCGCCAGCCTTCGCATGGTCACGCAGGGCGCGGGCGATGGTGCGGCGGCTGAACAGGTCTAGACCCTTGGTGGGCTCATCGAGCAATAGCAGTTCGGGGCCGATTAGCAGCAGTTTTGCCAATGCAAGCAGTTGACGCTGCCCGCCCGAAAGATCGTACGGATGGCGTCCATCCAGACCCGACAACCCCAAGCTCGCCGCACGCTCCCGCGCCAAGTTCTCGTCATATCCGCAGGTTGAGGCCCATTCCATCAGCTCATCGCGAACCGTCTCGGCAACCAGCAATGCTTTGGGATTCTGAGGCAGCAGCGCCGCCGAGGCCGCTCCGCGCACCATGCGGCCGCGCTGCAGCTTGGCGGTCTTCGCCAGCACCGAAAGCATCGTCGACTTACCGCATCCGTTGCCGCCCACGATCGCATGCACCGCACCGGCCGAAAACGACGCATCGAGCCCGCGCAGCACCCAGCCGGACGCTCGATCGTAGCGAAACCAGCCTTCCGACAGGGTGGTAGCCGACCCGCCGTGCATTTTTTGGAGTATTCTGCTTCCATCCGTGCGC
>UQIQ01000086.1 GCA_900541185.1 uncultured Collinsella sp. | reverse complement strand
CGAGATGACGTCGAGTCTCGTGGGCTCGGAGATGTGTATAAGAGACAGCTAATCAACCGTTTGCCGATATGTTTGGCTCTGACTCATGACTCTGACCTGCCCCGTCAAGCTTTTGGTCAGTTCATGGCAAGGTCTGGCGGACCAAATATGGGATAGCGTAGTGTCATTCACTCCCCCTCGAGACCATGGGGTCGAAAATGAGTCATGATAAACGCTGTTCCAAACCGCAAGCAGAGCTATTCTTCCGGTTATTCGAGGCCCATCATGGCGGGCACCTGTTTGTAGCTACCAAAAAATGGGATGAACGCTGTGCCTACGCGCTCATGCAAAAAGAGATGATTATTCGACTCTACAACCATGTCTACGCTGATCCCGCGTATTGGAATGGCCTCGGCGTCGAAGATCGCATCTTTCAATTGGCATCCGCTATTGCAGTCGTTGAACCGGATGCCGTGTTTTGTGGAGCAACGGCGGCACTGCTCTATGGCATCGGTTCTGCATATTCGCTTCTCGACAAGGTGAAAGTGCTGCTACCGCGTTCCACCAGACGCGATATGTACGAATTCGTTGAATACCGACGCTGGCGGCCGGGCGACGTATGGCAGCTCGGCCCGTTTACGTTAACGGATCCATATCGCACGGTGGTCGACATCGCCCGAACGAGCGCTTTTCGATATGCACTAGGCTATGTCGACGGGTTGGCTCGTGAGTACGGTGTCGAGCGTGAAGAATTGCGTGCATATGCACAAGCGAACTGTCGCGGACTGCACGGCATTGCGCGCGCATTTGACGTTTTTGAACACATGGATGGCAGATCGGATAACGGTGGAGAATCCGAGGCACGGGCGGCAATGATTCTGGCGGGAGTTGCCGCTCCCGAACTTCAGGTTGAAATCACTCGACCGGGAAACGCCGGCTATTATTTGGCAGATTACGGCTGGCAGATGCCAGACGGCTCTTGGATGCTGGCTGAGCTGCATGGACTAGGCAAGTTTGAGGACGATGCCCAAAATGATCCAGAACATACTGCGGCAAAAACCTATCGAGCTGCCCTCGTGCGCGACGCGAACCTGCGTGCCATGGGCCACAACGTCATTCATTTCAAGCTCTCAGACACCCTCGATGTCAAAGCGTTCGGCTCCATGATGCGCGGCTACGGTATACCAACCACAAAACCCCACACAGACTCCTGACCGGCTGCCCTCATCTTCTCGACAACAGAACCCATCATCGACCCAGCCCGCTCGGCCTCAATAAGTTGCGGTGAAATAGTTCCCGGATAACAGCTTTTGTGGCTAATCCAGGAACTATTTCACCGCAACTTAGAAGGGGATGTGGGTCCCGGCATGTATATGAAAATGGCTCTGGTCCCAAAAGGAATCAGAGCCATTCATCTATCCTATGGAGCGGGCGACGGGAATCGAACCCGCGTCATCAGCTTGGAAGGCTGGGGTTCTACCATTGAACTACGCCCGCAAGATATGGTCGGGACGACAGGATTTGAACCTGCGACATCCTGCTCCCAAAGCAGGCGCGCTACCAAACTGCGCCACGTCCCGAAGGTGTTGAGCAGCTAAGGTCTAAACCTTGCGTGTCCCAAAGCGAAGGAAATTATAGGGGAGACTCCCCGCCTGTGCAAGCATTGATGCCTTAGCTCCTCGAATGTGCAACAAAACGACTATGGAGCAGGCCGATCACAAAGGCAACCACGGCAACCGGCGCCCACGCGGCACCGATATCCGCCAGCGGCAGCACATCAAACGGCAGCCACGCGCCCGCAAAGAACGCATCGCGGACCGAGGTGATCACACTCTGCACGGCGACCACGCCGCCGACCCACACCCACACCTGCGGATGCGCGTCGCAAAAACCGTGTACCAAACCCATCAGCACCAGCACGATGGCGACGGGATACAAGGCGTTGAGCATGGGCACCGAGAACATAAGGATCACGTCGAGGCCCACGTTGGAGAGCACACACGAAAACGCCGCGAACACAAAGGCGAGAATCGCAAAGGGACGGCGCATGGCCTCCTCGGAGGCCTCCGCTCCCCCTTCGACCACATACGTCTCGCAGAAGTAACGCGAGCAGCAGCTGATGAGGCCAATGCACACGTTCATGCAGGCGAGGAAGAAAATCGCGAATACCACAACCGTGCCGGCAAGGCCAAAGTGCATGGAGGCCGAGCGAGCAAGGATTGCAGCGCCGTTGGTGGCGTCGGGCATCACGGTGCCGAGCTGCATACCGGCAAGGGCCAAGCCGCAATAGATGATGGCCATGAGCACGCCGGCGATCACACCCGAACGCGAAATCTCAAAGGCCACGCGCTTGTCATCGGTAACACCCAGCTCGTGGATGGTCTCGGCGATGATGATGCCGAAGGCGAGCGACGCGAGCAGGTCCATGGTCTGATAGCCGGTCAAAAAGCCCTGCACGGCAGCGCCTGCATCGTAGGGAGCCTGAGGCGCGGCAGCGGGACCCAGCGGCGAGATCACGGCGGCACCCACGACCAGCACGATGAGCGCAATGAGCGCGGGGCCCGTAATGCGGCCGAGCACGCGCGTGATGACGCCGGGGCGCAGCGTGAGCACAAACGCGACTACGAAGAACCCGATGGCAAAAACCAGACGTGCCGTGCCGAGCGAAACACCCTCGGGCAGCAACGGTACCAGCATCTCAAACGCCGTGGAGCTCGTACGCGGAATGGCAAGGCACGGGCCGATGGCCAGATATACTGCCGCGACAAAGAACTCGCCAAACTTGGAATGCACGCGGCCGGCAAGCTCACGCGCCGTGCCGGCAAGCGCCACGGCGATAAAGCCCATGACGGGCAGGCCGATGGCGGCAATCAAAAAGCCAACCATGGCAAGCGGTGTGGCCGTGCCGGCCTGGAGCGCCAGCAACGGCGGAATGATGAGGTTGCCGGCGCCAAAGAGCATCGAGAACAGGGCGATGCCGACGGTAACGACATGGTCGGAGCGCAGACCGCGCGGTGCGGATGAGGCCATAGGCACACCTTTCGGGTCGAAACAAAAACGGGACGGGCAAAAGACCCGTCCCGCAAGTATATACGCTCTAGCAGGCTAAATCGCGCAAAGCGTCAATCGCAGTGTCGACTTCCTCGTCCGTGTTGAAATACCCAAACGAGAAGCGGACGACGCCCTGGCGCTCGGTCCCCAGCGCGCGGTGCATGAGCGGAGCGCAATGGGCGCCGGGGCGCGTCGCAATCCCCCACCCTTGCATGAGTGCATCCGAGATCTCGGCAGAGTCGATATCGCCCACGTTGAGCGAGACGATCGCCGAGCGCGTCGGTTGGCCAAAGGCACCATAGAGCTTAATCCCCGGAATCTCGCGCACACCGGCAAGGAAGCGATCCGCCAGTGCTCGCTCGTGTGCCGCAATCGCCTCGACCCCGCCTTGCGCCTTGATAAAGTCGAGACCTGCGGAAAGGCCCGCGATGCCGTGACCGTTGAGCGTACCCGCCTCAAGGCGCGTGGGCCACTCAAGCGGCTGCAGCGCATCGAAGCTGTGCACGCCCGTGCCGCCCATGGCCCACGGAGCCACGTCAATGCCCTCCGCCACGGCCAGGCCGCCGGTGCCTTGAGGTCCCATGAGCCCCTTATGGCCGGTAAAGCACACAATGTCGAGCCCCATGGCCTGCATATCGATATGCATCGCGCCGGCAGACTGCGAGGCGTCGACGATCACCAGCGCGCCGGCCGCATGCGCGATGGCAGCCACGCGCGCAATGTCGACCACGTTGCCGGTCACATTGGAGGCGTGCGTCACCACCACGGCACGCGTGCCCGGCGTGACCAACCGCTCGAGCTCGTCGTAGTCGAGCACGCCGTTCGCGTCGCAGCCCGCATGCTCAACGGTCACGCCCTGCTCTGCCGCCAAGCGGTTGAGCGGACGTAGCACCGAGTTGTGCTCAAGCACCGTCGTGACCACGCGGTCGCCGGGGCGCACCACGCCATTGATAACGGTGTTGAGCGCCGCGGTGGAGTTGGGCGTAAAACAAACATGGTCAGCACGCGGGCAGCCCAGCAAGCGCGCAAGCTTGGCGCGGCAGCCGTGGATGGTACGTGCCGCATCGAGCGCACCCGAGGTGGCACCGCGCCCAGCATTGCCGAGCGAGCACATCGCCTGCGTCACGGCATCGATGACCGTCTGCGGCTTGTGCATGGTCGTCGCCGCGTTATCCAGGTAGATCATCGCACGACCTCCCACATATCAATCACGGTATAGCCCTCGGTGGGAACGCCCGCCGCGGCGAGTTCGCCGCGCAGCAGCTCCTCATCGACAGGCAACGCCTTCCACGCCAGACCGCAGCCGGCAGCGACCTCCCCGGGCACGGGAATCGTTCGCCCGGGAAGGCCGCGCTCAATGCACAGGGACTCGCAACCCATGGCGGCCGCCGTGGTGGGAAACGTGATGACAAGCGCCGGGCGCTTCTCCCTCATGGCAACTCCAACCAATACGCTACGGGCGCACGACGCGCACGGCCTGTTCCATCTTCTCCACGATTACGTACATGTTGGTGACCTCGCCCACCGCAAGCTGGTCTTTAATGCCATAGTGGTCGAGGCAGGTACCGCAGGTGAGAATCTCGACACCCTGCTCCGCCAAGCCCTTCAGGTCATCGAGCACCGGCGAGCCCTCGACGGTGAGCTTGGCACCGCCGTTGTAGAACAGCATAGTCGCGGGCAGCTCCTCCTGCTGCGTCACGGCAAAGACAAACGCCTTCATAAGCTTGTGGCCCAGCTCGTCGTCGCCACGGCCCATGCAATCGGTATAGACGGAAATGACAAGTTTGCCCTTGCCGGCGCTGGCGTCGCAGAAAGCGGCGCCGTCCTGCTCGGGGTCCGCAACGGCCACGGCACCGGCGGTCGCGACAGTCACGTGCCACTCGGCGTCCGAGATCTTCTCGACCGAGGCCGTGCAGCCCTTCTCCTGCGCCATCTTGGAGATGTTCTTGACGGCGGTCTCGTTATCGACCGAGGTCACCACGGCACCCACGCCATCAAGCTGTTTGAGTGCCTTAAGCGTCTTGACGACGGGCAGCGGGCAGGCATCGCCCATGGCATTGACTTCAATTTTGGTAGACATATTTTTTCCTTTCAAAAGGGACCGCCCAGAACAGTAGGCGGTCGCATAAACGGTTTTCCTTAATGCACAACGCGAACGGCAGGACCGCCTGGCACCGGCTCGCACACGCGACCGACGACGGCGGCGATGCGACCCTCGGCATGCAGACGGCGCGCAAGCTCATCCACATCGGCAGCAGGTGCCGCGATAAGCAGGCCACCAGACGTCTGCGGATCGTACAGCGCATCCCTGTCTCTTATACACATCTCCGAGCCCACGAGACTCGACGTCATCTCG
>UQIQ01000085.1 GCA_900541185.1 uncultured Collinsella sp. | reverse complement strand
TGATCCGGTCCGACCGGGCCGCGCGGCAAGGAGATATATTGCCAGACCGGAGGGGTCCCGGGGGCGGGAATTCCACTCTTCACAAGTCCTACACAATACATCGCTTCCTATATAAGTAATAGAAAGGCTGGTGCAGAAATACTGCACGTATCAGATGATGACCCTTCGGTTAAGAGATATATAAAGATCGGTCACCTGTAAGTGTCTATCTACCCGCGCTTTTGCTATATAAACCAGCGCTTCAGATAAAAAGAGGGAGCGCCGCGCACAACGCGACACTCCCCTAGCGATTCAAGAGAATCTATTAGGCCTCGAGAGCCTTCTTGGCGATGGTAGCCAGCTCGTTGAAGGACTCGATGTCCTCGTAAGCCATCTGAGCCAGGACCTTGCGGTCGAGCTCGATGCCGGCAACCTTCAGGCCGTGCATGAACTGAGAGTAAGAGATGTCGTTCAGGCGAGCAGCAGCGTTGATACGAGTGATCCAAAGAGAACGGATCTCGCGCTTCTTGTTGCGGCGATCACGATACTGATACTGCAGGGAGTGCTGGACCTGCTCTTTAGCATGCTTGTAAGTACGCGAAGCGGCACCGTAGTAACCCTTCGCACGGTGCATAACGGTACGGCGCTTCTTCTTGGCGGCAACAGCGCGCTTAATACGTGCCATGTTCTATCAACTCCTAGACGGTAAAACGAAAAACGGGAACGCGAACTTAGGCGAGACGCGACTTGATGACCTTGCGGTCGGCAGCGGCAATCTCGGTCTCCTGACGGAAGCCACGCTTACGCTTGGTGGACTTCTTGCTCAGGATGTGGCTCTTGAAAGCCTTGGCGCGCATAAGCTTGCCGGTACCAGTCTTGCGGAAACGCTTCTTGGTGCCGCTGTGGGACTTCATCTTAGGCATGAAATACTCCTTAATCGGTTACAGAACACTAGTTACTTAGTATCGCTTGCCGCTTTATCCTCATCGAAGGCGCCCTTAATCGGGGCGAGCAGCATAAGCATGTTACGGCCTTCCATCTTAGGCTTGGACTCGACCGTAGCGTAAGGCTTGAGATCCTCGGCGAGACGCTCGAGAACGTTAAGGCCCTGCTCCGGGTGAGCCATCTCGCGGCCGCGGAACATGATGGTGATCTTAACGCGTGCGCCCTTCTTGAGGAAACGCAGAACGTGGCCCTTCTTGGTCTCGTAGTCGCCAACGTCGATCTTGGGTCGGAACTTCATTTCCTTGACCTCGACCTTGGACTGGTTCTTACGAGCAGCCTTGGCCTTCATGGCCTGCTGGTACTTGAACTTACCGTAGTCCATGACCTTGCAGACCGGCGGCTCCGCGTTGGGAGCGATCTCGACCAGGTCGAGACCCTGATCGTCGGCGACGCGCTGGGCATCGCGAATGGCGAACAGGCCGAGCTGAGAGCCATCGACGCCAATCAAACGGCACGACGATGCAGTGATCTCGTCGTTGATGCGAGTGTCATCAGACTTAGCTATTTTCCCTACCTCCATTCATAAAAAAATAACCCGGCGCTTCTCAGCAACCAGGTCGTACACATAGACTTCCTCGATTTGAGGAAGGGAATCTAAGTTGTATGACCAGTCAGCTGCTCATTGGCGCCAAAAGGTGGGAACCCTCGGGTTCCTCTTTAGGGCATTGCGGGAACAACGCCTTGCGAATAATAACACGTACAGCGCGTTATCACATTACGTACACGAAAAAGGGGCCTTGACCCCCTTGAACGCTCACTTGCGTGTATGGTGCCCGAGGCGAGACTCGAACTCGCACGTTGTTGCCAACGGTGGATTTTGAGTCCACTGCGTCTGCCAATTCCGCCACTCGGGCACGTAATGCGTGAGTTAGTTTATCACAGCTTTCTGTTGATTAGTCCGAAAATGGAACTTCGAGCATTTCGATAAGCTCAACCCGATAAGCTCAACCTTGCGTAACATCTCCCGCTTACGACATCCACGTCCGTCAACCGAGGCCTCGCCCATCTGGTTGTCATAGGGATCCTCGCGCATACCATCGAAAGCAGGCACAAATTCAGCCTGGAATCGATTGTTGGCCACCATACGCCACGGGTCGAGATTGCCAAAGTAGTGACGACGACGCCACTCCTCCCCCATCCTGCGTGCCGAGGAACCAAACGATACGTCGGCGTTAAGCCAACCGGTCTGTGGCGTATAGAACTCAGCCCAATCGTGCGGCCCCACCGAATCGGGCGCAACATACAGGCCGCTCTGCCAACGGGCAGGCACCCCCGCGATGCGGCACATGGTGATAAACGTGAGCGCCATAACGCCGCAATCGCCGCGGAGCGAATGCGCACAGTCGTCGGCAATAGATCCCAAAAGCAGGTACGGTGGCTGATAGCGATAGTCGATATGCTGTGTCAGGTAATCATAGATAGCACGAGCGCGATCGAGCGGATCCTCGAGTCCGTCAGCAACACCGGCCGTCAGCTGCTGCAGATACGGCGTGAATGCAATGTGCGGACGGTCCTCGGAAATATCCTCGGACAGCGGCGCGTCCATACACGGATGCGCCGGAAGCGCACCCCCATAGATATCGCGATAAGCGGCATCGATGTGATAACGATAGGTCACCGAGAATGAGCGCTCACTCGAAGAAGACCACGAGGCGGTACGCGCCGAAGCGTTCGCGGGAGCAACAGTACCCTCCGGCGTCATGTCGAGAATCTCGACCCGAGACTGCTGACGGCAGGCAGCCGCGACGGGAAGCCAAGCGCAAACGGTCTCCCCCTCTAGAGCGCCGGGGACAGACAAGGACGCCTGAAGCGTAATAACGCGAGTCAATCCGTTTTGCGACTCCATCTCCTTGAGCATCTCGTTGCGCAGTGCTATTCCGTCCGTAGAATCGGGACGCATGCCGGGGACCTCTTTGGGATATACGCGAAGCGAATCGAGGAAGTTGTCGAGAACGAACAGCTCGCCGTCGATAAAGCGCCAGTCAATACGCTTACGGTCAATCAGATCGTCAAACTGCTCCTCGGTAAACTCAGGCCACTCCTCGCGAATCATCGCAATAGCTCGATCGCGCGACACCGAAAAATGAAGCGGCGTCTCAAGCATGCGATACCGCTCGGCACGAACGCAGGCAGCAAGCGAGGGATCGGGATCTTGGGCAAGTAGGCGGTCGCAAGCCTCAATAGCCTGCGAAAGATACCCCGCGTCCTTTAAACGCAGGATCTCGGGTGGCAAGCCAATATCTAGAAAACAGAAGTCATCATTGCAAACATCAACAGAGCAACCAACCGGCCCCTCGTCAATAACCTTCCCATCCGAAGGCAGCACATTAATAACAGCCATGCCAAACTCCAAGTCATTAGAACTCTTGAAGTCCATTGTAGCGAGATAAAAAGAAAGCCCCAATAAAGGAACCCTCAACACCGATAAACGGTACCTATAAAAAATGAATTCAGCCCAGTAACCCTGTGGCGAGTTAACGAAGGAGGCCCCGTTCACCCGAAGCTTTTCCCATTGCGCGACTTCTGGCAAAGCCAGGTGAGCGCAAGGGAAAAGCGTAGGGTGAACGGGACCTCCGACGGGAAAGTTAAACCGCTACTTACGCCTTGTTGACGGAGCCAAACTCCTCCATGAGCTCCTTGGTGCGGGCAACGATGTTGTCGCGACCAGGCTTGAGGAGCTTGCGGGGGTCAAAGCCCTTGCCCTGCTGATCCTTGCCAGCCTCGATATACTCGCGAACGCCCTTGGCGAAGACGAGCTGCAGATCGGTGTTGACGTTGATCTTGGAGATACCCAGGGAGATGGCCTTCTTGATCTGATCCTCGGGGATGCCGGTACCACCGTGCAGAACGAGGGGCAGGTCGCCGGTCTGAGCCTTGATCTCGCCCAGACGCTCGAAGGAAAGGCCAGCCCAGTCGGCGGGATACACGCCGTGGATGTTGCCGATACCGCAGGCGAGGAAGTCGACGCCCAGGTCAGCAATCTGCTTGCACTCAGCGGGGTCAGCGAGCTCGCCGTTGGAGGTCACGCCGTCCTCGGTGCCGCCGATGCCGCCGACCTCGGCCTCGATGGACATGCCCTTGGAGTGGGCAAGCTCAACGAGCTCCTTGGTGCGGTCGAGGTTAAGCTGGAAGGTCTCCTCGTGAGAGCCGTCATACATGATGGACGTGAAGCCGGCCTCGATGCACTTGAAGCAGTCCTCGTAAGAACCGTGATCGAGGTGAAGGGCGACGGGGACGGTAACGCCCGTGGCCTCGACGGCAGCCTTGACCATGTCGGCGCAGACCTTGAAACCGCCCATCCACTTAGCGGCACCAGCGGTGCACTGAAGGATCAGCGGAGACTTGGCCTCCTCGGCGGCCTGGAGAATAGCCAGGGTCCACTCGAGGTTGTTGGTGTTGAAGGCACCGAGAGCGTACTTGCCGGCCTCGGCCTTCTTGAGCATGTCTGCTGCGTTGACGAGCATAAAAGAAACCTCCTGTAAGGTTGCTCCGATAACGCCTGAGATTTTACCACGACATACCCGAGCATAAACGTTCGTTTGTTCACGAATACCATCCGATTGGACAAATTTTGACCGTTTGCCCCACAGAATCGACCCACTGGGGAAAATAGCTTGACGATTGAGCGGTCTTCGTGGTTCGAAAGACGGCTTCGAGCCTACATCTGCATAAACGGGTTCTGCATAAGTTCGCGCGCCATCGTGGTCGAATCGCCATGGCCCGTCAAGCAAACGGTATCGGGCGGAAGCGTCTTGGCAAGTTTGGAGAGCGAGCGCATAATCGCCGCCTCGTCACCGCCGGAAAGATCGGTACGACCGTGACTGCCCGGGAAAAGCGTGTCGCCCACAAAGGCGATGTTCCCCTGCTCGGTCGCGGCGAACAGGACGATGCCGCCCGGCGTATGCCCCGGCGTCTCGATCACCTGCAGACAGACGTCGCCCACCTCGATTGTATCGCCCTCGGCAAGCAAGCGCGTCGGCTCACCCGGATCGGGCGTCTCGATACCCCACATGGCGCGCTGCTCCTCGATATTTGCGCGAGGTACCGTCACGTCCTTAGCGCACAACTCATATAGTGCGCTGTCGCCAACGACAGCTCGAACCCCGGCAACCCCGCCAACATGGTCGGCATGACCGTGCGTGCAGACAGAGCCGAGTACGCGCACCTCGGGATGCGCGGTGCGGATATGCTCCACAAGACGCTCGCCCTCCCACGCCGGATCGACGATTAAGCACTCGTCATTCGAAAT
Source organism: uncultured Collinsella sp. (assembly GCA_900541185.1). Classification (GTDB taxonomy): domain Bacteria; phylum Actinomycetota; class Coriobacteriia; order Coriobacteriales; family Coriobacteriaceae; genus Collinsella. The sequence continues at coordinate 378 of UQIQ01000085.1, read as the reverse complement.
CACGGCGTAGCTGTTGGTCTGAATCGGGCCGTTGACGAGTGTCTCAATCGAAGCCGCACCTCGGGGTGTCAGGTCCAAAGTCATATCGCCCATGCGCATACCCTCCTTCTAAAATACGTTCGAGGCACCAAACGATGCCTCGAACGTAACCAATATCTATGATGCTGAGAGGCTCTCGCACCTACACACGGCGTTTGAGCTGAGCTCCGCCTTCGCCGGGCATAAGACGGCGCGCGTCGTAGACCGAATCGACACTGCTGATGGAAGCCAGCAGCGGATCCAGACCGCTCGCGTCCGAGATCTCGACCATGAAGCGCAGGGTTGCAATACCTGTCTCTTATACACATCTGACGCTGCCGACGACTTAATAGGTGTAGA
>UQIQ01000084.1 GCA_900541185.1 uncultured Collinsella sp. | reverse complement strand
GAGATGACGTCGAGTCTCGTGGGCTCGGAGATGTGTATAAGAGACAGGATATATGGAAGAGATGCCCAAGAACTACGATCCGTCGACCAACGAGCCGGCGATCCTGCAGAAGTGGCTCGACGGCGGCTACTACAAGCGCCGCGAGGGCGTGGGCGACTGCACCGTCACCATTCCGCCTCCCAACGTGACCGGCAAGCTCCACATGGGCCACGCCACCGACGACTCCATCCAGGACGCCATCATCCGCATGGCCCGCATGCGCGGCAAGTCCACGCGCTGGGTGCTGGGCACCGACCACGCCGGTATCGCCACGCAGACCAAGGTCGACAAGAAACTCAAGAGCGAGGGCATTAGCCGCCTGGAGATCGGTCGCGACAAGTTTGTCGACGCTTGCTGGGACTGGACCCACGAGTACGGCGGCATCATCGTCGAGCAGATCAAGCGCATGGGCTGCTCCGTCGACTTCGACAACGAGCGCTTTACCATGGACGAGGACTACGCCCAGGCCGTGCGTAAGGTCTTCTGTGATTGGTATCATGACGGCCTGATCTATCGCGGCAAGCGTATCGTTAACTGGTGCCCCAACTGCACCACCGCCATCTCGGACGACGAGGCCGAGTATAAGGACGAGAAGGGCCACCTGTGGCACCTGCGCTACCCGCTGACCGAGCCGGTCAACGGCCAGGACTACATCGTCGTCGCCACCACGCGCCCCGAGACCATGCTCGGCGACACGGGCGTTGCCGTTTCTCCGAAGGATCCCGAGAAGGCCGCCTTCGTGGGCAAGACCGTCAAGCTTCCCATCGTGGACCGCGAGATCCCCATCTTTGAGGATTGGCATGTCGACGCTAATTTCGGCTCTGGCTTCGTCAAGGTAACGCCTGCTCACGACCCCAACGACTACGCCATGGGTCAGGCCCACGACCTGCCGCAGATCAACATCTTTGACGAGCACGCGGTGGTCGTCGAGGGCTACGGCGAGTTCACCGGCATGAACCGCGACGAGTGCCGCGAGGCCGTCATCAAGTGGTTCGAGGAGCACGACCTGCTCGATCACGTCGAGGACCTCGATCACTCCGTCATGCACTGCTACCGCTGCGACGCCGCGCTTGAGCCGTGGCTGTCCGAGCAGTGGTTTGTGGCCGTTGACAAGCTCAAGGGGCCGGCGCTTGACGCCGTTAACTCCGGTAAGGTTACCTTTCACCCCGCGCGCTGGACGCAGACCTACACCACCTGGATGGAGAACCTTAAGGACTGGTGCATTAGCCGCCAGCTGTGGTGGGGCCACCGCATCCCCGTGTTCTACTGCGAGGACTGCGGCTGGGAGGACGCTCTTACCGAGGACACCGATGTGTGCCCCAAGTGCGGCGGCCATCATGTGCATCAGGACGAGAACGTGCTGGACACCTGGTTCAGCTCGCAGCTGTGGACCTTCGCCACGCAGGGCTGGCCGCAAAAGCCGGAGCTGCTCGAGGGACATCACCCCACGACGGCGCTCGTCACCGCACGCGACATCATCGCGCTGTGGGTCGCCCGCATGGTCATGAGCTCGCTGTACTTCCTGGACGAGGTGCCGTTTAAGGACGTCGTCATCTACCCGACGATTCTTGCCAAGGACGGAAGCCGTATGTCCAAGTCCAAGGGCAACGGCGTTGACCCCATGGACCTCATTGGCATGTACGGCGCCGACGCCATGCGCTACAACCTGCTCACGCTGTGCACCAACAACCAGGATGTTAAGTTCGACGCGAACATTGACAAGAAGACCAAAAAGCTCATCGACAGCCCGCGCACCGAGCAGGCCAAGTCGTTTGTGACCAAGATCTGGAACGCCAGCCGCTTCCTGCTCATGAACATGGAGGGCTACACGCCCGGCGAGCCCGTCGTGGAGACGCCGGCCGACGCTTGGATGTTCAGCCGCCTGGCCAAAGCCGTGAAGATGGTAACCGAGGGTATTGAGAACTATACGTTTGGCGACATGGCCCGCGGCGTGCAGCAGTTCTTCTGGAACGAGGTCTGCGACTGGTACGTCGAGGTCACCAAGGCCCGCCTGAAGGGCGAGGGCCGTCTGCAGGCCCAGCGCAACCTGATTTTTGTGCTCGACACCTCCATTCGCCTGATGCACCCGCTTATGCCGTTTGTCACCGAGGAGATCTGGGACAACATGCCGGCGAGCGTGCTCGACCTGGACGCCGAGGGCAACGTGGACCGCGCCGAGGCACTCATGATCGCGAAGTGGCCCGAGCCCGCCGACTACGTCAAGTACGTCGACGAGCCCGCCGAGCGCGCGTTTGAGCTGTGCCGCACCGTCGTTTCCGCCGCCCGCGCCACGCGTTCGCGTTATCGCTTGAGCCCCAAGGCCGAGCTCGACGTGGTCGTGCGCGCCGGTGCTGAGGATATCGAGAAGCTCGAGAGCCTGCGCTCGACCATCGAGCCGCTGGCGAACACCGCCTCGCTGGTTATGGGCACCGACGTTGAGAAGCCTGCCGCGAGCATCGCCGTGGTCGACAGCGGCGTCGAGGCCTTTGTGGTGCTCGAGGGCAAGGTCGATCTTTCGGCCGAGAAGGCGCGTCTTGAGAAGGAGATCGCCGCGGCTCAGAAGGAGCTCGCCGGCTGCGAGAAGACGCTTGCCAACGAGGGCTTTGTGGCCAAGGCCGCGCCTGCCGTGGTCCAGAAGAAGAGGGACCGTGCAGCTGAGCTCAAGGAGATCCTGGCGGCGCTGACTGCTCAGGTTGCTGACTTCTCGTAAGCGTTACTGGGGGACGCGGTTTGGGGCATTGCTCGCTACTGCGGACAGTCCTGCGCAAGACGGACAGCACATTAAGTGCTGTCCTTTGCGTGCGGAACTTGTATCGAGCAAAGCGTCGGGCCGCTCCTTGTGCGGTTACGTGGTTGTTTGCATCTGGCGCGTTAGGGTCACTGGGTTGTGGCCTTGATCTCGCTGCAAGCGGGGTTTGGCTGATATTTTGAATGGGAGGGGCTCGTTGTTGCTTACGGGCCTCTTTTTATGTTATGGGGGACTTTGGGTTATGGCTAAGCGTTCTGGGTCGTATGTCGTTCCTTTCTCGTTTGAGCTGCTTTCGTTTGATGAGGCTGTGGGGCTTGCTGCTGATACGGGGCGGATTTCTGGGGATGCTGGTCCTCTGCTTGAGACGGTTGTCGATATGCTCGATGAGCTGGGGCGTCCGGACGAGTATTTCGATTGCATCCAGGTTGCCGGTACCAATGGCAAGACTTCGACTACGCGTTTTTCGGCTGCCATTCTTCGTGGTGAGGGGCTCAAAACCGCGCTGTATACGTCGCCACAGCTGGTGCGCTATCCCGAGCGCATGGAGGTTGATGGGTGCGTCGTGAGCGACGAGGCCTTTGCCCATGGCGTTTCGGCAGCTGTCGAGGCGGGGCATCGCGTGAATGCGCGCCGTGTGGCGGCAGGGGAGCGCGCCTATACCATCACACCGTTTGACCTGCTGACGGCTGCTGCACTTGTAGTGTTTGCCGAGGCTTGCGTGGACGTAGCCGTGCTTGAGGTTGGCATGGGCGGGCGCTGGGACGCCACGAGTGCGACCGATCCCGTCGCCGTTGCCATTACGGGCATTGGGCTCGATCATACACGTATTTTGGGCAACACGCTCGAGGCCATTGCGGGGGAGAAGGCTGCGGTTATTAAGCCTGGGCGCTTTGTTGTTTTGGGCGAGGGTACGCATGAGGCGAGCGTTCAGCGCGTGATGGATGCCCGTTGCCGTGAGTGCGGTGTGGTGCCGCTCGTGGTGAACCATGCCACAACCAAGGTTCCGGCACACGTGGGCGACACGGTTGAGTTTAGCTGCACCACGCCGCGTGCGATCTATACGTCAAGCATGGTTAAGCCGGCCTACCAGCCGCAGAATGCTGCGTGCGCGATTATGCTGTGCGAGGGGTATTTGGGCCGCGAGCTCGACCACGATGCGCTGGATGCATCGCTTATGGGCTGCCCCACGCCGGGTCGTTTTGATGTGCTGGGGACCGATCCGCTCAAGCTGATCGACGCCTGCCATAACCCTCAGAGCTGCGAGAACTTTGTGAGCGCGCTGGACGAGATAGATCCGTGCGTCGAGAATCGCCCCACGCTGCTGTGCGCCGCACTGGCCGACAAGGATGTGGCCGGTATTGTCGATGTTCTGATTCCGGCCTTCCCGCGTGTGGTCGTAACCCAGACCGATTCCGATCGCGCCCTGCCGGCAGAGGAGCTTGCTGCCCTGGTGGGTGCCGATAAGCTTGCGGGCGTATACCCGAGCGTGTCCGAGGCCCTCGCTGCCTTCGATGCCGCAGGCGAGCCCTTCGTAGCAGCCGGTACCATCACCCTAGCCGGCGAAGTAGCCGGCCTGCTCCGTTAACCCATCCCCTCAGCAGTTGCGGTGAAATACGGACTGTTTTACAAGCCAGAGGCCTCAAACAGTCCGTATATCACCGCAACTCAAAAGCAGCCAATTTGGGACGGGGCTTTTTTGGCTGCCCTGTGCCCCGAGTTGACTCGCTCGCCACGAAATGGGCCTATCTACTACGTTTGACCGGTTACCCTCGACCACACGGAAAATCGTGAAATCAAAACCGCAGGTAGACGGCTTGCTGGTTTTGCGAAAACGCGGGTGTGGTCGACCCATGCGGGTTAAACGTAGTAGATAGCCCGTTTTCGTGGCACGACGTAATCGCAATGTGACAAAGGGGCTGTCCCTTTGCCGCATTGGCTAGTCGAGGCGGACCGGATCGTGGGGGTAGGCGTTGAGGATCTCGACGCCGGACTCGGTGACCAGGACCAGGTCCTCGATGCGGACACCGGTGTGGCCGGGGAGGTAGATGCCCGGCTCGATGGAGAACGTCATGCCCGGCTCTACGACCTGTTCGTTGACAAGCGAAACGTCACCTGGCTCGTGGTCCTGCAGACCGATCGAGTGGCCCAGGCGATGCGTGAAGTACTTGCCGTAGCCAGCGTCCTCAATCACGTCGCGCGCGGCACGGTCCAGGTCACACATGCGCACGCCCGGGGCGATGAGCGCCTCGGCGGCCTCGTTGGCGCGGCGCACGATGTCGTAGATGTGTGCCGTCTCCTCGTCCGGCTCGCCCCAAAAGAATGTGCGCGTCATGTCCGAGCAGTAGTTGCGGTGGCGTCCGCCAATGTCGAACAGAACCACGTCGCCGCGCTTGAGTACGGTGTCGTCGGGCTCGTGATGCGGGTCTCCTGCGTTGGCGCCAAAGCTCACGATGGGCGGAAAGCTAAAGCCCTCGCAGTCGTGTTTGCGGTACAGGCCGAGCATCTGGTCGGCAATCTCGCGCTCCGTCATGCCCTCGTGAACGAGCTTGATGGCGTCGGCCATCACGGCGTCGTTGGCGGCCGAGGACACGCGCATGAGCTCCTGCTCTGCGGCGTCCTTGTGGGTGCGTGCGGCGGTGACGGCAAAGTCGCCCAGGAAGAAATCGCTCGCGGCATGGCGCTCCATAAGCGGCATCAAAAAGCCGGAGCGCATGACGGTGTCGATACCGAGCGGTTTGGTCGGGTCGATCTCACTCGCGATGGCGTCGGCCACGACATCGGTGTCGGTGTGGTAGGCAACGCGGGCATTGTCATACTCGGGCAGCTGATGCAGCGCGTTGACCAAGATTACGGGCTCGCTACCGCGTACGAGCAGTACGCCGCAAAAACGCTCGAACATATCGGCATAAAAGCCGGTCAGGTAATAAATCGACCACGGGTCGTTTACGAGCAGCTGCGCGCCGGGGTGCTGAGCCTCGAGCGCATCGAGCACGCGCGCCACACGCTGGTCATCGACATGTGCCATACATCGTCCTTTCGCTAGGTAGCCACCATGGTATCCCAAGCCCGGAAGTAAGGGACGTTCCTTTTAATATGAGCAGGACATTGTCAAGAGGCAAAATCGGGCCTG
>UQIQ01000083.1 GCA_900541185.1 uncultured Collinsella sp. | reverse complement strand
GTTACGCGGTTTTACCAAACCGCGCAACCAGTTGACGCTGCAAGCCCGCCAGAGCGGCAATCTGCCTTTCAACTTCGGCGGCATGATCAAAAGATCAATGCCGCCTTGTTTCAAGGCACCTTGCTCGCTCTGGTGGGCTTTCGCTGACATTGCCAAAACATTGACGTTGCCGGGCCGGCACTTGGAGACGTTCCTCTTCTGCCGGCACCTGGGGACACTCCTTAGTCGTTGGGGACGTTCTTAAATGGCTAGTCATTCAAGAACGTCCCCAATGACTACCCGCAGAATGAGCGTGGCTGACAGCCGGGCGACGCCGGTCCGCGTGGCGGCGTATAATCGGCGGCAGATGACTTAGACGTTAGGAAACCATGACCGATAGCATGCAGCAGATGGCGCTCGACACGCTCGGCGCCTATTTTGGCTACACCTCGTTTCGCCCGGGGCAGGACCGCATGGTGGATGCGATTCTTGCTGGCCGCGATGCGCTCGGCGTTATGCCCACAGGCGCCGGCAAGTCTATCTGCTACCAGGTGCCCGCGCTCATGCTGCCCGGCATCACCTTTGTGGTGAGTCCGTTGCTGTCGCTTATGGAGGACCAGACCCGCGCGCTGCTCGCGGCGGGTGCGCGCCCCAGCTATCTCAACTCCAGTCTTACTCCGGCCCAGCAAAATACCGTTCTCAAGCGGGCGCGCGAGGGGCGCTACCAGCTTATGTATGTGGCGCCCGAGCGCCTGCTCGAGCCGCGCTTTCTGGCCTTTGCGCAGGAAGCCGCGGCGGACGGTGGCATTGGCGTTCCGCTCGTGGCCATTGACGAGGCCCACTGCGTGAGCCAGTGGGGCCAGGATTTTCGCCCCGCTTACCTGCAGATTCGCGAGTTCATCGATTCCCTGCCGCAGCGCCCCATCGTGGCGGCGTTTACCGCCACGGCGACCGAGCGCGTGCGCGCGGACATTCAGCAGATGCTCGGCCTGCAAAATCCCGCGACGGTAGTGACGGGCTTCGATCGCAAGAACCTCTACTTTGGTTGCGAGGAGATGGGCGACAAGGCCAAGACCGCCTGGGTGCGCGACTACGTGATCGCGCATTCGAGCGAGAGCGGCATCGTGTATTGCTCGACCCGCAAGACGGTCGACGCGCTGGCCGCGGAGCTTGCCGAGGCACTGGGCCCCAGCGGCATTCGCGTGGGCCGCTACCATGCCGGCATGGGCAACGACGTCCGCCGGCAAAGCCAGCGCGCTTTTATCGACGACGACATCCAGGTGATGGTTGCCACCAACGCCTTTGGCATGGGCATCGACAAGCCCAACGTGCGCTACGTGATCCACAACAACGTGCCCGAGAGCATCGAGGCCTACTACCAGGAGGCGGGCCGCGCTGGCCGCGATGGCGATCCGGCCAGCTGCCATCTGCTGTGGAACGGTAACGATTTTCGCATGCGCCGCTTTCTGATCGATCGCGGCGATGCTGCCGACGAGGCGCTCGATGACGAGCAGCGCGCGTGGGCGCTCCAGAACCGTTATCGTCTGCTCAGCCAGATGGAGGGCTACTGCAATACCACCGGCTGCCTGCGCGAATACATGCTGCGCTACTTTGGCGACGAAGCCGCGGCCGAGCATGCGACAGCCGCCGCGGGAGGCACGGCAGACGACGCCGAGGGCTGCGGCAACTGCAGCAACTGTCTCACGCAGTTCGAGGTCGAGGACGTCACCGATATGGCCCGCGCCGCTGTGCGCTATGTGGCCACGCGCCCCATGCGCTTTGGCAAGTCGCTCATCGCCGATGTGCTCCACGGCGGCAACACCGAGCGCATTCGCCAGATGCATTTGGACGAGGACCGCGGCTACGGTGAGCTGTCGAGCGAATCGGTCGGGCGCATCAAGGACATCATCGGCCAGCTGTGCGGCCGCGGTTATTTGGCCACCTCGCAGGGGCAATACCCGGTCGTGGGGCTGGGCCCGCGTGCCGGCGAGGTCGAGGATGAGGCGTTTGCCTTTACCGTTAAGCGTCGCGCGTCCAAGCGCAAGGTCTCAGCCCGCGCCCGCCGTGCGGTGGATCTGCTGCGCGAGGAGGCCGAGCTGGATCAGCGCCCACGCGTGGGCGACGATGCCGAGCTGTTCGAGCGCCTGCGCGCCCTGCGCAAGGATATCTCGACCGAGCTGGAGATGGCGCCGTACATGGTCTTCTCCGACAAGGCCCTGCGCGGCCTGTGCCGCCTGCGCCCTCAGACGCGCGACGAGCTGATTCAGGTCAACGGCATTGGCGAGAAAAAGGCCGACGCCTTTGGCGAGCAGTTTATGGCGGCGATTGAAGAGTTTGAGTCCGAGCATGCGCGGGATGGAGCGTAACGATGGCTTTCGATAGCAAGACCGACCGTACTGACGTGTCCGCCGTGCCGCTGTACCAGCAGGTCATGGACGACCTAAAGGGCGAGATTGCGCGCGGCGTGTACGTGGCCGGCTCGCGCATTCCTTCCGAGATGGAGCTCGCGAAGTCCTACGGCGTGGGGCGCATCACCGTGCGCCGTGCCATCGAGGAGCTGTCGCGCGCGGGGTATCTCAACCGCCAGCAGGGGAGGGGCACCTTTGTGTGCGCGCCCAAGCTCAAGCGCAAGATTCGCCAGAAGGGTGACGTCCAGAGCTTTACTGAGGGTTGTGCTGCCAACGACATGGTGCCGGGTGCGCGTCTGGTGTCGCGCACGGTGGTCGCGGCGACGCACGAGGATGCGGCGTTCTTTGGCGTGGAGCCTGGCTGCGAGCTTATCGTGGTCGAGCGCGTGCGCACGGCCGACGGCATCCCCGTTATGCTCGAGAACAACGCCTTTGTGCTCGCCGACCATCCCTACCTGCAGACGCTGGCCGACGAGGACCTCACCGATAACTCAATCTTTGCGCTCGTTGCCGAGCATTCGGGTCGCGCGCCGCTCAAGTCCGACCCCTGCACCGTGGAGATTGCGCTTGCCGATGCTCAAGCGGCCCCGCTGCTGGAGGTGCCGGTCGGTGAGCCGCTCTTCTATATGGAGGCGTACTTTACCGATGAGGACGAGCGCCCCTTGCTGCTCGGCCGCCAAAAGATTGTGGGCTCGCGCTACGTCTTCGACATCTAACATACACAGATAGAACAACATAGAACAAATTTGCCGAGATGACTTCACGGGCGTCGCCGTGCGTGTTATAAATAGGACAACATAGAACGACAGCAGGTACGAGCTGCCGTCGCTCAAAGCCGCCCCACAAGGAGGAACATCAGGATGAACGCACATGATCTGGTTCAGGAAATCATCGAGCGCAAGGGCAAGATTGAGAACGTCTTTTGGATCGCCTGTGGCGGTTCGATGATCGACCTGATGCCGGCCAACGAGCTGCTCAAGCGCGAGGCCACCACGTTTACCTCGACGGTCTACACGGCACGCGAGTTTTGCCTGATGGCTCCCAAGAGTCTTGGCGAGAAGTCGCTCGTCATCGCCTGCAGCCACAGCGGCAACACGCAGGAGGTCGTCGACGGCTGCGAGATGGCGCTGGCCGCCGGTGCCGAGGTCGTCGCCATGACCGACTGCGAGGGCTCCAAGATCGACAACGGCAAGTGGACCACCTGGGTCTACCCCTGGGGCGAGGGCGTGCCGCAGGCCGAGGTGCCTCAGGGTATCGGCGCTCTGATCGCCGCCGAGCTGCTCGACCAGCAGGAAGGCTACGAGGCACTCGCCGACATGTACGAGGGCCTCAAGCAGATGGATGCGCTGCTGCCCGCTGCCCGCGAGAAGGTCAACGCCGAGCTGGGCGCCCGCTTTGCCGAGCTCTGCCAGCAGCACAAGTTCTTCTATATCCTGGGCTCCGGCCCCAACTTTAGCCAGACCTACGCCATGGCCATCTGCTCGCTCATGGAGATGCAGTGGCAGCACTGCTGCTATATCCACTCCGGCGAGTATTTCCACGGCCCCTTCGAGGCCACCGAGCCCGGCGTGTTCTACTTTGTGCAGCTTGGCGCGGGCGAGTGCCGCCCCATGGAGGAGCGCGCCCTTGCGTTCCTCAACACGCACACCGATACGATTATGGTGCTCGACGCGCTTGAGTACGGCGTGGGCGACGTGCCCGCCAGCGTGCGTTCGTACCTAGAGCCGATCTTCTTCTACAACATGAGCTGCGAGCTGCGCGCCGCCCGCGGCAAGGTCTTCGACCACAGCCCCGAGGTTCGTCGCTACATGGGCATCGAGCAGTACTAATATACCGGGAATAACCTCTCACGACGGGGTCTGCGCTGTGCGCGGGCCCCGTTTTGCGTTGTGGCGGCCGGATTCGTGTCTGCGCGAAAACGAAGGTGAATACTTTTCCGCGAAGTGAACGACCTATTTTGGACCCCCGAAGCATCCACACTTTTTGACGCCAAAACTGCAGGGAAAACTCGACGAAACCGCAGGAAACGGCGTCCGAAAAGTGTCGATGCTTCGGGGGCTCGTTTTTACTCGTTCACTTCGCGGAAAAGTATTCACCTTCGATTCGCAAGGGCACTGCGTGAGTCAAAAAAGCGGGCCGCGCCGGGGATTTTCGGCGCGGCCCGCTTGGCATCGCGTTTAGATTCGCAAGGTTGCGGCAGCCAGCGGCCTACTTTGCGTCGTAGGCCTCGGCGTCCCACCAGTCGAGCTGGGCGATGTTGTCGCGGATGTGCTGGCAGCTCTTGTGGAAGCCCTCGAGCTCGTACTCGGACAGGTCGAGCGTGTAGACCTCCTCGACGCCCCCGGCGCCGATCACGCACGGCAGGGAGGTAAAGATGCCCTCCTCGCCATACTGGCCGGTCATGAGCGTGGAGGCGGAAAGCACGGCGTGCTCGTTGTGCAGCACGGCGGCGCAGACGCGCGCGGCGGAGTTGGCGACGGCGTACTCGGTGCACTGCTTGCCCTGGTAGGTCACATAGCCGCCCTTGCGCGCGAGCTCCTCGACCTCCATGTGGTCAAAGGCGTACTTGTCGGGGTTCTCGGCCTGAAGCTCGTTGAGGCTCTTGCCGGCGATGGTCGCGGCCTTAAAGGCAGCCAGCTGGCTAAAGCCGTGCTCGCCAATCATGTAGGCGTCGATGGACTTGGGGCTCACGCCGACCTTCTTGGAGATCTCGGTGCGCAGGCGGGCGGAATCCAGACCGCAGCCCGAGCCGATGATCTTCTTGGGATCGTAGCCGGTCAGGTGCCACAGCTCGGTGCACACGACGTCGCAGGGGTTGGAGATGCTCACGAAGATGCCGTCGAAGCCGGCGTCGACGATGCGCTTGGCAAAGGAGCGGGCGGCGTCGGTGGTAAAGAACAGCTCGCCGTCGCGGTTGCCAGCGGCCAGCGCGACCTTACCGGCGGCGTTGACGATGACGTCGCAGCAGGCCAGCTCCTCGTAGTGGTCGTAGCAGTTGACGATCTTGGTGTTATACGGGACAAACGAAAGGGAGTCGCGCAGGTCCTGGACCTCGGACGTCACCTTGGCCTCGTTGATATCGCACAGGTACAGCTCATCGGCAATGCCCTGCATAAGCAGGCTGTTGGCGACATGTGCTCCTACGTGGCCCTGGCCGACCACACCGATTTTACGCGTCTGGTACATATATGTATCCTTCCGGCCGAGTTTTTCGCGTCGAACCATTGTAGCGTCCTGCTACCACTTTGCTAGGCTAAAGCGTCGCAGATTTTTGGGACATGCCTTAATCTCTACTTTTGGAGTGATTTGGCCGCTGACGGCATCGCTGGGCGATGTGCTCGCGCGGATGGGGCCGCTCGTTGTACCATAGCTGCAACTGACTCGTAAGGAGCATCCATGCCCATTCGCATCCCCGACGCCCTCCCTGCCGCCGCGCAGCTCGAGAGCGAGAACATCTTTGTCATGACCGAGTACCGCGCGCTGCACCAGGACATCCGCCCGCTGCGCGTGCTCATCCTCAACCTCATGCCCACCAAGATCGCCACCGAGAC
>UQIQ01000082.1 GCA_900541185.1 uncultured Collinsella sp. | reverse complement strand
ACGAGATGACGTCGAGTCTCGTGGGCTCGGAGATGTGTATAAGAGACAGGACGAGCACGTACGGGTCATAGTCGTTCTTGTCACTGTAGTCGCAGTCAATGGTGACGAGCTGAATGAGCTCGCCGATCTGCGGGGCAGCCAGGCCGCAGCCGCCGTTCTCGAACATCATCTTCTTCATCTTCTCGGCAAGTGCCTCGATCGCCGGGGTGATCTCCTCGATGACGGCGCACTCCTGACGCAGACGAGGGTCGGGCGAAAGTACGATTCCGTTGGCTTCCATGGCCATCCTTTCGGGTTGTTACATCAAATCATAGGCATCGACGTCAACGCTCACGCTCACGCCGCGCACAGAGCCCACCTCTTTGAGGCAGGCGTCGATATCATCAGAGACATGGTACCCCACGGGCGACTTCACAAGCAGATGGAAGCGGTAACGGTCCTTGGCTCTCTCGATTACACACGAAGCCGGGCCCAGCACCTGCGGCACCGCGCTGCCCGCCCGCAAAAAGTCGGGCGCGGCGGCATGCCAGCGGCGCTTAAGAAGCTTTGCAATGCGCCCGATGTAGTCCTGCGCGTCGTCTCGGTTCGCCGACCACACCAAGATGTTGACCAAGCGAACAAACGGCGGGTACAGCGCGTCGCGGCGCTGGTCCAGGTCGTAGTCGGTAAAGATCGAACGGTCGTGCTCAGCGACGGCGCGAATTACCGGGTCATCGGGCAGGTAGGTCTGGATGATCACCTCGCCGGGACGATCGCCGCGACCGGCACGGCCCGCCACCTGTTCCAGCAGGTCGTAGGCGCGCTCCCCTGCGCGGAAGTCCGGCAGCTTGAGGGCGAAGTCGGCATTGACCACGCCCACGAGCGTGACCTCGGGAAAGTCGAGACCCTTTGCGATCATTTGGGTGCCCAGCAAAACGGCGCAATCGGCCGCATCGAATTGCTCGAGCAGCTTTTTGTGCGCATCCTTGCCGCGCGTGGAATCGGCATCCATGCGAATAATGGCGACATCCTCAGGAAGCATCTGGTGCAGTGCGTCCTCGATCTGCTGAGTGCCCAGACCCATTTTTGCTAGGTAGCGACTGCCACATTTGGGGCAACGGCTCGTGGGCGCGGGATACGGCTGCACGCGCCAAGACGAACCGCATGTGTGACACTGCAGCGTGTGCGTGCGCTCGTGATACGTAAGCGCGGTGGAGCAGTGATTGCAGGTGGGGACGCATCCGCACTCGCGGCACATCAAGAACGGCGCAAAGCCACGGCGGTTGTGCAACAGCACGGCCTTTTCGCGGCGCTCGACCACGCGTTCCAAGCCTTCCATCAACGGTTTTGAGAACATGGAGCGGCTGCCGTGAGAAAACTCACGGCGCAGGTCTGCGATTCGAACCGTAGGCAGTACAGCGTGTCCCGGGCGCTCGGGCATCTCGACGCGCGTCCAGGTGGCGCTGTTGTACGTACCGCGGCGACAGCGGTCGAGGGCCTCGGCAGAAGGCGTGGCGGAGCCCAACACGAGCGGGCAGCGGTAGCGCCGCGCCATCTCGGCCGCCACCCCGCGCGCATGGTAGCGCGGACTAGAGCCCTGCTTGTAGCTGGTCTCGTGCTCCTCGTCGATGATGATGAGACCAAGGTCGCTGAGCGGGCAAAAGAGCGCCGAGCGGGCGCCGACTACCACGCGGGCCGCACCGCTGGCGACCATATCCCACTGGTCCAGACGCTCGCCGGCCGAAAGGCGCGAATGGAACACGGCGACCGTCTCGCCAAAGCGCGAACGGAAGCGGCCGACGGTCTGGACCGTAAGCGAGATCTCGGGCACGAGCACGCAGGCCGAACGGCCGGTCGCCAGCACGCGCTCAATCGCCGAGAGGTAGACCTCGGTTTTGCCGGAGCCGGTGACGCCGTCGACCAGCACCACGTCGCCATGAGCGTCCAGACGGGCGCGCTCAATCTGCGCGAGCGCCTGTTGCTGGCCGTTGGTAAGGGAGACCGGCGCCTTGCCGCTTGCCGAGGACAGCGTGGTCTGCTCGCTGCAGCCACGCCACGCACGGCGCTCCTCCACCACCACGACGCCGCGTTTTTCGAGCGCCTTGATGGTCGCCGACATACTGTTATAGAGCAGGTTGAGGTCGCGCGTCGTGACCGGGCCGCACTGGAGCGCCTCGATGAGCTGACGCTGACGGACCGCGGTCTTTGGCGGCGTGTAGTCGAAACCCTCGGGCGTGAGCATGACCCAGCGGTTTTGGATGGGTTTAACGGCAGGGCGCTCAACGGTCCACACGCCGTCATCGCCCTTGACCACACGCGAACTGCCGCCCGGGGGCAAGAACAGGCGCAGGCACTCGGAAAGCGTCGCGACATACTCGCGGCTCATCCAGCGTGCGATACGGGCAGCCTCGGCGGTAAAGAGTGGTTTGCTGAGAATCGCCTCGACGGGCTTGATGCGCGCAGGATCGAGAGCGTCGTCACCTTGCAGACCGGCCAACTTGGGCGCGATGTCGACGATGTAGCCCGCGGCCGCACGATTGCCAAAATGAACTAGGACGGTGGAGCCGATCTGGACATCGTTGGCGAGTGACCGCGGGATGCCGTAGGCGAATGGCTCGGACAGCGCACGCGTCGGAATGTCCAGGACTACGCTCGCGTAGGCGGCGATGGGCTCAGGTACAGGCTCGGACTTGGCCGGGGCAACAGCAGGCTCGGGCGTGGCCGGAGCCTGCTCCGGTTCCGGCGAACCAAACAGCGACAGTTGCTCGGCCATGGCCCCAGCACCTCCCATCCCATTCGTCTACAGAAATAAGAGCCCCGCTCGGGTGAACGGGGCTCGGATACGTGCGTTTACGCGGCTGCTACAGCGCCATCGTGCGGGCGCGGTCGATACGCGCCAGGCAGTCGTCGCGGCCGACGAGCGCCATTGTCTCGCCCAGCGGAGGGCTCACCATGTTGCCGCAAACGGCGACGCGCACGGCCTGGAACACCACGCGCTTCTTGAGGTCCATCTGCTCGGGCAGCGGCTCAAGCGCGGCGTCGATGTTGGCAGCCGTCCACTCGTCCACGCCCTCGAGCGCGCCCTTGGCGGCATCCAGAATGGCACCCATGCCCTCCTTGGCCAGGCCCTTGTTGACGGACTTCTCGTCATACTCGAGCGTCTCGGCCGTAGCGAAGATGGGAGCGGCGACGGTCACGGCGTCGGCCGGCATCTTGGTGCGCGGCTTAACGATGGCGGCAAGCGCGTCGATCCAATCCTCGCCGTACTCGACATTACCCTCGATGAGACCCGCCTCGTGCAGCTCGGGAACCATGATCTCGTCGGCAAACTGAGCATCGGACATGCCATTGATGTACTCGGCGTTGACCCAGTCGAGCTTCTTGGGGTCGAAGGTCGCCGGGTTCTTGGAGATGCGGTCGAGCGAGAACTTGCTGGCCAGGACATCGCGCGGGATGATCGTGGTTTCGCCGTCGAGCGACCAGCCGAGCAGCGCCAGGTAGTTGACAAAGGCGTCGGACAGGTAGCCGGCGTCGCGGTACTCCTCCACCGAGGTGGCGCCGTGGCGCTTGGAGAGCTTTTTGCCGTCGGCGCCCAGGATCATGGAGATGTGAGCGAACGTGGGCACGGGAGCGCCGAGGGCCTCGTAGACCATGACCTGACGCGGGGTGTTGGACAGGTGGTCGTCGCCGCGGATGACGTGGGTGATCTTCATCATGGCGTCGTCGACGACGGTCGCGAAGTTATACGTGGGCGTACCGTCGGAGCGGAAGATGACAAAGTCGTCGAGCTCCTTGGCGTCGAAGGTCACCTCTCCGTGGACGGCGTCGTGGATGACGACGTCGCCGCGGTCCTCGGGCACCTTGATGCGCAGGACGTAGGACTCCCCGGCCTCGATGCGGCGGCGGGCCTCCTCGGGATCAAGATCGCGGCAACGGCGCTGATAGCCCTGGAAGGGGTCCTTGCGCTCCTGCGCGGCCTTGCGGTCGGCGTCGAGCTGCTCCTTGGTGCAGAAGCAGGGATAGGCCTTGCCCTCGTCCCAAAGCTTCTGAGCGGCCTGCTTGTACAGGTCCAGGCGCTCGGTCTGGGCGTAGGGGCCAAAATCGCCGCCCACCTCGGGACCCTCGTCCCAGTCCAGGCCCAGCCAACGCATGGCGCGCAGGATGATCTGCGTGTTCTCGTCGGTGGAGCGGGTGGGGTCGGTGTCGTCGATGCGCAGGATGAACGTGCCGCCGTTAGCACGGGCGAAAGCCCAGTTATAGATAGCGGTGCGGGCGCCGCCAATGTGCAGCTTGCCCGTCGGTGAGGGTGCAAAGCGGACGCGAACGTCTGATGCCATGGAAATCTCCTCGATTGCAGGATGGATGTCTAACCGCACCAGTATAAAGCATCAAAGCAACCTCCGCACAAAGGGCACCGGCCTACTCATTGGGGACAGACATAAATGACCAGCCGTTGGAGACGTTCTTAGTTTAAGGCTGGTCATTTAAGCCTGTCCCCAATGAGTAGGTGCGGAAAGGGTGTGAATGTTTGATTTACGCGCTATGATGTGCCCTTGCATAGAGAGCCCGGCGGAATGGTAACGGTCGCCGGGACACGTTTTTGAAAGGACAATCATGTCAGAAGAACTTCGTTCCATCCCGCCCCAACACGGGTCCTTTGTTTTTACGTCGGAGTCGGTGACCGAAGGTCACCCAGATAAGATCGCTGACCAGATCAGCGACGCCGTCCTCGACGCAATCCTCGCCAAAGAAATAGAGCTCCAGGAGCAGGGCTACATCGCCCCCAACGGCGTGCCTGCCAACGTGGAGAACGTCCGCTGCGCTTGCGAAACCCTCGTGACCACTGGCACCGTCATCGTCGCCGGCGAGATTCGCACCCAGGCCTACGTCGACGTACAGGAAATCGCCCGCGGCGTTATCCGCCGCATTGGCTACAACCGTGCCAAGTTCGGTTTTGACTGCGACACCTGCGGCGTTATGAGCCTCATCCACGAGCAGTCGCCCGATATCGCCCAGGGCGTCGACGAGTCCTTCGAGACCCAGACCGGCGCTACCACCGACCCGATCGCCCTGATCGGCGCCGGCGACCAGGGCATGATGTTCGGTTATGCCTCCAACGAGACCAAGACCCTCATGCCCATGCCACACTACCTGGCTAGCCGCCTGGCCGAGCGTCTGGCCGCCGTGCGTCACGACGGTACCCTCGCCTATCTGCGCCCCGACGGCAAGACCCAGGTCACCGTACGCTACGAGGACGGCAAGCCCGTCGAGGTCACGACCATCGTCATCTCCACGCAGCACGCCGCCGAGATCGAGGACATGGGTAAGATCAAGGCCGACCTCGTCGAGCATGTAATCGCTCCCGTCATGGCTGCCGAGAACATGCCGTGGGATGGCGCCGATATCTATGTGAACCCCACCGGCCGCTTTGTCGTGGGCGGCCCCATGGGCGACACGGGTCTGACCGGCCGCAAGATCATCGTCGACACCTATGGCGGCTACGGCCGTCACGGCGGTGGTGCCTTTAGCGGCAAGGACTGCACCAAGGTCGACCGCTCCGCCGCGTACGCCGCTCGCTGGGTCGCCAAGAACGTGGTCGCCGCCGGCCTTGCCGACCGCTGCGAAGTCGAGCTGGCCTACGCCATTGGCGTGTCCAAGCCCCTCTCAATCATGGTCGACACCTTCGGTACCGCGCATGTTGCCGAGGACAAGATCGTTGAAGCCGTCGAGAAGACCTTCGACCTGCGCCCGGGCGCCATCATCCGCGACCTAGACCTGCGTCGCCCCATCTACGAAAAGACGGCAGCCTACGGTCACTTTGGCCGAGAAGACGCCGACTTCACCTGGGAGAAGACCGACCGAGTCGAAGAACTCAAAGCAGCCTGCGGCCTGTAAGCTAACCCGAAAAGCTACAGCCAAAAACAACGCACCAAAAGAAGTACCGGCCCCAACCGGTACTTCTTTTTTATTTAAACGGTGGTGAAGATGCTTCGATATGAGCCTACGCTGCGTCACCAGCTAATGAATTTTGCAGCACGCGCCCTTCTACCATGTATCCTTAGTCCCGAGGGGCGGGGCATAAGGTCGATCGCGAGTTCCGCACGAGCCGGAGAGCACTTAATGTGCTCTCCGT
>UQIQ01000081.1 GCA_900541185.1 uncultured Collinsella sp. | reverse complement strand
CTGATCCGGTCCGACCGGGCCGCGCGGCAAGGAGATATATTGCCAGACCGGAGGGCCCCCGCGGGCGGGAATCTGGGCGTACACATTTCCTACACATCTTGTGATCCGACTAACGTTTGCCAGCCGTTAACTACCGCTCGCCGAGCATCTCTTTATATAAGGCAGTCTCATGGTTAAAGCGGATACGTCCCCCTAGCTAAAGCACAGCCAGCATCGAGCAACTCATCACGTTCTTCCACCGAGAACCCCTCGGCGTAGACGCGCACCACTGGTTCGGTCCCGCTAGGACGGACCAGCAGCCACGTGTCATCCTCGAATGACAGACGCAAGCCGTCCATATGACTAACGTTTTGCGGCACCTTGCCACAAATCGACTTGGGGTTTACGCCCGGCAGCAGGGTTCGTAACGTTTCGGCATCTTCGGCCTCAAGGCGCAAGTCGCGTCGACCGTAACTCGTCTTACCAAAACTGTCCTCGAGTTGGTCGACCAGAACGCCCAAAGGCGCGTCCGTCTTTGCCATAAGCTCACACAGAATCAGACAGGCGAGGATTCCATCGCGCTCGGGCATATGCGCGGCGATGCCGATACCACCGGCTTCTTCGCCGCCCATGAGGACGCCGCCCTTCTTCATCTCCGCCGCTATATATTTGAAACCGACTGGTTTGACGGTCACGCGGCAGCCAAGCGCCTCGGCAATGCGACGCACGAGCGTCGAGCATGAAAGATTGACGACGACGCGCCCCTCCAAATTACGAAATTGAACCAAGTCGCCCAAAACGAGCGCCATGATCTGATGCGGATGTATATATCTGCCGCGCTCGTCAACCGCGCCGATACGGTCGGCGTCGCCGTCGGTCACCAGGCCAGCGCAAGCTCCGTCCTCGATAACCGTGCGCTCGCAAGCGTCCACCCACGGTTCAACGGGGTCGGGGCAGATATCTTCTTGGTCAGACGCCTGCCCGGCGTGAATCTCGTGCACCTCAACGCCAAGCTCGCGCAGCAAGTCGGCTAGATAGCCCTGGGCTGCGCCGCCCATGGGATCGACAACCACGCGCAAGTGCGCGGCGCGGATGGCTTCGGCATCGACAAACGATGCCACCGCCTGCATATAGTCAGGAATGATATCCGCGGTGCGATATTGCCCCTCGATCCCCATTGGCTCGGGAGCCATAGTCTCTTCGAGCTCTTCGATGACATCCTGGTTGGCGGTCGAGCCGTCACCCATGCGAATCTTGAGGCACAGATAGCCCTGCGGATGATGGGACCCCGTCACCATGAGCGCGCCGCACGCTTCACCGTCATAAGCCGCCGCCCACGTAAGGGCAGGGGTCGGGACAGGTCGCGAAGCGAGCACGGCGTCTAGCCCGTGCGCTGCTAGCACGCCCGCCGCAAGCTCAGCGAACTCGCGCGCCAGGGGCCGGGTGTCGAACCCTATATATACCGTTTTGCCCGGATTGGTCTTTTGCCACAACTCGCCGACGGCATCGGCGATACGGGCAACGTTATCGGCAGTGAAGTCCTCATCGACGCGAGCGCGCCAACCGTCAGTTCCAAAATGAATTATCGCGCACACGCGCAGACACCTCACAGTGTTTGGATCATGGTACGCATGGGGTATACCCGCAACATGCACTCGGCAACCTGCCGGCACCAGCATTCACCATTTGGGCAAATGCTGCCGAGGACATGCAAGCAATAAAAAAAACCGCCCCGTATGGAGCGGTTTTGCCCTTTATATATCGAGCGCCTCGGCCATCGCGGCCGTAGTGATTGCCGTGGTTCCACAGCAACTGCCCACCATTGCGGCACCGGCATGTCTCCATTCGATGCATGCGCGCGCGAAAGCTTCGGGGTTCTCGTGCCATACGGGGCCATCCTGAGTCTGGACCGGATCGCCTACGTTGGGACGCACCGTGACGGGAGTAGTCGCCGATGCAACCATCCTGGGCACCGCCGCGTTCGCGGCCGCAAGCGAACAGCAATTAACACCAACCGAGTTTGCGCCGTGTTTTTCGGCGTACAAAACGGCCGCCTCGATGTTGAGGCCATCGCCCAACAGGTCGCCTTTATCGTCAACGACAAAACTCACCAGAACAGGCATGCCGTCGGCGGCATCTCGGGCGCCGGCAAGCATGGGCTGCAAATTACGGATAGACATCGCCGTCTCGATCAGCAGACCGTCAACGCCGGCATTGAGCAAGGCGTGCGCCTGTTCGCGCGCAATGCCTCGGATTTCACGATACTCGGCAGAGTCCTCGGCAAACCACTCAATACCGATCGGGCCCATCGAGCCCAGCAGCAGTTGCGGGTGCGCCTGGCGAGCATCGTCGACGGCCCCGCGATTGACCTCCGCCACGGACGGCGCAATCTGGTCGTGCTTGAGGGCATAGCTTGATGCCTGAAAGGTGTTGGTAATGAGCACCTGCGCGCCGGCAGCGACATACAAGCGATGGATACGAGAAACGGTCTGCGGCTCTGCCAGATTCCAAAACGCCGGTGGAATGTCGGCGGCATCGTACTCACTCAACAGAACACTGCCCATGGGGCCCTGCGCCAACAAGGTCTCGCTCGACAAGCGGCGCGCAAGTTCCTCGGCACCAAAGCGGTTGTAATAACTCGTATCCATATATATCCCGCTATTCCTCGACGCTGATTCCCTGCTTTTCGAGATAGGCGAGCCAGCGGTTCATCGTGTCCTCGGAAAGCGCATGCTCCATCATGCAGGCCTCGGAATCGGCTCGCTCAAATTCGACACCGAGCTCCTGAACCAAAAACGTGCGGATGAGGCGATGACGGTACCAGATAGCCGTACCAACCTCGCGGCCGCGATCGGTCAGGACTACCTTGCCGTAGTGCGATTGCTCGACAAGTTCGGATGCCTTGAGCGCCGAAACCGCTTTATTGACCGATGCCTTGGAGACGCCAAGGCGCTGCGCGATGTCGACCGATCGCACGCCGTTGGTTTCCCCCTCTTCGCTTTCAATGCGAACCATGCACTCCAAGTAGTCTTCGTTCGCCACCGTCAGATGTAGTTCGCGCGAGCTATTTGTCGTATCCATGATCTTCCGTCCCTTCTGCATTCAATGGCTGATTCTACCCCATCCAAGCGTCGTGGTATGCCGTGGCATACCGTGCTAGAGTTCTTGTTGCACACGACGACCAAGATTGGAGCGGTCTTTATGGAAAACACCACCACGAGCCCCGATGTCCTCGAACGCTTTTTGCGCTACGTCCAGATCAACACGCAGTCCGAGGATGCAAACTGCGACCAGGTACCCTCGAGCGCCGTTCAGTTTGACCTTGCCAACGTGCTGGCTGAAGAGCTGCGCGAGCTTGGTGCGGAAGATGCCCACGTGACCGAGCACGCCTATGTCTGCGCGCATATCCCCGCAAGTGCGGGCGCTGAGGACAAGCCCGCCCTGGGCCTGATCGCCCATCTCGACACCACCGAAGTTGCACCGGGCGCCGGCGTGAAGCCGCACATCGTGCACTACGAAGGCGGCGACCTGGTCTGCGGCACGGTTGACGGTAAACCCGTTGCCATGAGTACCGCCAAGCTTCCCGCCCTGAATGACCTCGCGGGTGAGGACCTGGTCTGCAGCGACGGCACCACGCTGCTGGGCGCAGACGACAAGGCAGGCGTCGCCGAGATCATGTCGCTTGTCGCGCGTATCGCTCAGGACCCTTCTCTGCCCCATCCCGCACTCGGCATTTGCTTCTGCCCTGACGAGGAGATCGGCCACGGAGCCGAGCTGTTGGATATCGATACCTTTGGCTGCAAGTACGCCTACACGGTCGACGGCGGCCCCATTGGCGAGCTGGAGTGGGAGTGCTTTAACGCCGCCGAGGCGACCGTCCGCTTTGAGGGCCAGTCCATCCACCCGGGCGACGCTAAGGGTCGTATGGTCAACGCAGGCAATCTGTTCTGCGACTTCAACGCGTTGCTCCCCTACGTGCAGCGCCCGGAGTATACGGAAGGCTACGAGGGCTTTTATCACCTTGAGGGTGTATCTGCGACCGTCGATCACGCCACCGCGCGCTATATCGTCCGCGACCATGACGCCGCCAAGTTCCAGCAGAAACTCGACCTTATTGATGCCGCCGCCTCGATGCTCAACCAGCGTCTGGGTGAGGAGCGCGTGACGGTCGAGATTAAGCAGCAGTATCGAAATATGGCCGAGATCGTTCGTGACTATCCCGAGCTTATTGATGTTGCCAAGGAAGCCTACCTTGCCTGCGGCGTTGAGCCCCAAGTGCTGCCGATTCGCGGCGGCACCGACGGCGCGCAGCTGTCGTTCCGCGGTCTGCCCTGCCCCAACCTTTCCACCGGCGGCTATTGCTACCACGGCGTCAACGAGTTCGTCCCGGTCAGTTCGCTCGTCAAGATGACCGATGTGCTCCAGGAGCTCGTCGCCCGCTTTGCATAAGCCTGGCTGCACAAGTCCGAAAGACGAATCGCCCCGTCCTCAACCGAGAACGGGGCGATTTTTTTGCTGCAATGAGAACAGGTTGACGCACGCCAGCCTCTTGAAGCAAGGAGTGTCCCAAACTGCCGGTACAGGAACGTCCCCAAGTGCCAAGTGCATCAAGAGTGCCCCCTTTGACCAGTCGTTTAAGAACGTCCCCAATGACTACCCATGTGCCAAGTGTTACGCCGATGTTTTGGCACCGACAGACACTATGACCCAATCCGAGGGCACTAAAAAGATAGGAGCCCCCGCTCGTGACCGCGGGTCGGGGCTGCGACAATGATGTTGAAGTGCCATAGGCGCAGCCGCGCCGCAACGAGGTTGGGAGGCTCCCATGCCAAAGTATTCTACCGCGTTCGGGATGGACGTCCACCTGAGGTCGACCACCGTCTGCGCCCTCGACGCGGACACCGGCGAGGCCGTGACGAGGAGGTTCCCCGGCAACCCCTGGGGCGAGATCGCCGGGTGGATGGATGGGTTCCCCGGGCCGTCGCTCGCGGCCTACGAGAGCGGCTACCTCGGCTTCGCCCCGCAAAGGGAGCTCGCCGGGCTCGGCGTCGAGTGCGTCGTCGCCGCGGTCTCGAAGATCCCCAGGTCGGCCGCCGACTCGGCCTCCAAGAACGACAGGAACGACGCCACCAGGATGGCCAAGGCGATACTCGCCCACGACATCTCCCCCGTATGGGTCCCCTCCCCCGAGGTCGAAGGCATCAGGGACCTCGCCGGCGCCTACGACGGGGCGACCGCGCGCCTGGCGACCGCCAAGCAGCGGCTGCTCGCCTTCCTCGCAAAGCGAGGGTTCGTCTACGGCGGCACCACGCCCGCCGGCAACCCGAGGAAGTACTGGACCTACGACTTCCTGAGGTGGCTCGACAAGGTCAGGCCGGAGGACGATGGCGGGGTTCGGACGCTCGCCGCCCTGAGGAACGAGGTCGAGGCCGCGGCGGAGGCCCGGGCGGACCTGCTCTCCGAGTACAGGGCAGCCGTGGATGCCAGCCCGATCGCCGCGGAGGTGGCCGCCCTCCAGTCGATCAAGGGCTGCGCCTTCGCGCTGGCCGCAGCCTTCTCGGCCGAGGTCGGCGACTTCACGAGGTTCCGTTCCGGAAGGCAGGTCACGGCCTATTTCGGCCTCGCGCCGAGTCAGAGGTCGAGTGGCGACTCCGTGCGGCTCGGAGGCATCAGCGGTGCGGGCAACGCGCTCGTGAGGAAGCTGGCCGTTGAGGGTTCATGGTGCTACGCCGCGGCACGGCACCAGCCGAAGCTCATGCCAAGGGACACGGGCGTGCCCCTCGAGATAAGGATGCACGGGAGGAAGGGGTCCGAGCGGCTCCTGCGGCGGCGCGAGGAGATGCTCGCCCGCGGCATGCCCGCGGCGAAGGCCAACGCGGCCACCGCGGCCGAGCTCGTGAGGTGGCTCTGGGCCCTCGGCATGATGTGCCGGGAGGGCGCGGAATAGACATGGCCCCCGTCCCGGCGAGCCGGGCGGCCTTCGGGGATACCCCCTATTTCGCTGTGCGCGCGGAGCCCTCCGCATGCGCCTCGACAGACTTGGGGAACCCCGCCGAAGGAATGGAGTGCGGGCCGACAGAACGGTATCCGCGGATATGAGACTGAGCCGAAGGCGTCGACGACATGCCGGGGGCGG
>UQIQ01000080.1 GCA_900541185.1 uncultured Collinsella sp. | reverse complement strand
GCGTCAGATGTGTATAAGAGACAGGTATAGAGTGCCGGCGCGGTGTTGACGCCGTTGATCACCAGAGTCTGATCCTCCATGTCGCGAGCGGCCTGCTTGGCAAGCTTCTTAAAGGAGAACGGGGCACGGGTGGCACCGAAGATGCCGGCCACGTGGTCCTCGAAGATGTTCAGGAAGTTCACGAAAGATCACTCTCCGTATAGGTTCTTTGGTATCCGAGCAAATATAGGCATATCCCAACGATTATAGAGGATAGGGTTCCCGCAACCGCCGCCTTGACGACGACCGCGGCCGCAAGGCTGGCAATTTCCATATGGTGTGCAAGACAGAGCGACGCCGCGGTGCCTATTCCGCAGCCGGCGATGGCAGCGATTGCAGCCAGGTTCGAGCCCTGCTCGGCACGCTTGGCATGGGCGTTGAGCAGCAGAGATGTCAGTGCAGCTGTCGCCGCGACAAGCACGACGGCAGCCCAGAAGAGCATGTCTCCCAGCGCCGCGGCAACATTGCCGAGCCCCAGCACGCCTCCGGCGGAAAGCGCAACCGTAGCCAGGCGGCCAAAAAGCGCGCCCATCCCCGTGGCGGCCGCGGCGCTTGCCGGGCCGAGCCAAAAGGCCGCGATGCCGGCGGCGACCCCGGCGGCAAGGAGGGCGTCGCCCGTTAGACAGCCAAGTGCCACCGCGCAGGTAAGCGCGGCGCTCGCGGCGGCCTCGGTGCGGCCCCAGGCGATCCACCAACCGGACATGGCGGCGGCAAAGAGCACCGCGACGGGCAGCATCGACAGGATGCCCTGCGCCTGCATGGTGGCGTTGGCCATAAGTACCAAAAAGCCCACGGCCGAGATAGCCGAGCCAATCTGCGGGGCCAGGCCGGCGGCCGCCCCGATCGCGATGGCTGCGGCAATAAGTCCGGGAAGCGCCGCGACGCCAGCCGTCTGCATGATCAGAAAGCTAAAGGCACCACACGTTAGCGCCGAGATGGCGCGCATCGTGTAATCGCGCGCGTGGCTCCAGCGCGTGCCGGCCCAGCCGAGTGCGGGGTCGACCTCGATGGTGTCGTCCTCATAGGCCGATGGCTCGATGCCGTCTGCCGCGCACTCGTCGTCCGAAAGCTCGCCCACCATCTGTTCTAGGCTGCGACGGCCCTCGCGTACGCTGCCCAAGCCGGCGAGCAGCTGGTCGCAAAATGCCTCGATGCTGCTGGGGCGGTCTTGCGGCATGGGGGAGAGGGCGCTCATGAGCGCAGCCTCGGCTCCTGGGGGAAAGTGCGGGATGAGCTCGCTGGGGTAGGTGGCACCGCCGATGATGCGGCCGAGCGAGTCGCCGGGCGTGGCGGCCATAAAGGGAGCGCTGCCGCACAGGCCCTCGTAGATCACGCAGGCGAGGGCAAAGACATCGGCGCGCTCGTCAACCGTGCCAGTCTCGATGTCGAGCTGCTCGGGTGGCATGTAGCCGATGGTGCCGCCGCGCGAGCCGCCAAAGCCGCCGGCAGACGACAGTCGCGCCATGCCAAAGTCGGTGAGCTTTACGTTGCCCGAGTGGTCGATGAGCACGTTGGCGGGCTTAATATCCAGGTGGAGCACGCCGTTGCTATGGGCGAAGGTGAGCGCCTGGCCCAGCGCGTCGGCAATTGCCGCGGCCTCGTCAAAGGTAAGCGAATGGCCGTCCACGCGATGTAAAAACTCGGCTAGGGACATGCCGTCGACATATTCCATGACGAGGTAGGCATAGACGGTATCGTGCGTAAAGTCGATAACCTGCACGATATTGGGATGTTGAAGCATGGCGGCAGTGTGCGCCTCGCGCAGGACATCCATGATGTCGCTGGCGGGCATGCCGGCACCGTTGATAAGAGGGATGCGCTTAATGGCCACGCGACGGCGCAGGTGCGTGTCGCGGCAAATCTCGATGGAGCCAAAACCGCCGGTCGCGAGCGTCTCGAGCGGCTGGAACCGCTTGAGCAGCTCGCGAGAGCTGGTGCCCTCCAAGGGAACGTCCGGCGAGAACCGGGCGGTATGTTGCGAGAAAAGCGGCATGGCCAACCCTCGTGCGTTTAAAGTTCGTTTGCGAGCGGCGGGCGCGGAGCCGAGCCGTTCGCGGTGGCATAGATGCTGCTAGTGTAGCACGCTCGGGTGCATGGTGAAGGTAGCGGGGCGAGGTGGCCTGCCTGACTTGGCCTTAGCGCTTCTTCTTGTTCTTCTTCTGCTTACGCTGCTTGGGAGCGTCCTTTTTGGGCTGGTCGCCCTGCTTGGCCTTGGCAGCGGCCTTTTCGGCCTTCATCTTCTTACGTTTGGTCTCGATGCGGAGTTTTTTGTTGATGCGCGCCTTGAGGAAGGAGCCAAACTGCTCGGCATCACCACGCACAAAGGTGTCCTTAGGGATCGTCACGCCCTGGTCGGCGAACATGGCCACAAAGATGCGCTCGCCGTCGAGTACGTGGTCGAGCTTCTCAAACGGGAAGAACTGCGACTTGCCGCTCTTGCCCCAGACCATCAGGCCGTCCTCGTTGGCGGCGACGCGGCGGTAGCGGCCGCCCATGGACTCGTCTGCCTCGACGGCTTCGATAAAGTCGCGCGCGAGCGTATGGTGCAGATTTTTGCTCCACCAGGCCAAAAAGGCGCCGAATACGATTAGGACGACGCCGAACTTGATCCAGTTGCCGCCGGCCACCAGCATGCCGATGCCGATGAGCGCGGCAATTGCCGCGGCGACATACAGCGAGCCGCGACGCCTGGGCGAGGCGACCAGGCGCGCAAAGTCGGTGACGAGGTCGTTTTCGTACTGGTACTCGTTGAGGTACAGAATGCCGTCGTCGGCTGCGGCCTGCTCCTCGAGCGCGACCTCGACCTGGTCGGCTGCTTCGGAGGGAACGAGGTTGCTCTCTGCGTCTGCCATGCTCTTTGGACTCCTATCGCGGCGGGCTCGCCGTACGGGTTATTATGGATGCAGTATGCCGTGCGACCGCATGGCCGCCGCGGCAACAAGACTCAGTATACCCGGGGGAGCACCCATGGAATCGTTGTACCGAAAGTATCGCCCGCTCACCTTCGACTCCGTGGTGGGCCAGCAGCATATCGTCTCGACGCTCGAGCACGCCATCACCGAGGGGCGCCTGTCCCATGCGTACCTGTTCTGCGGACCGCGCGGCACGGGCAAGACCACCATGGCGCGTATTCTTGCCAAGGCGCTGCTCTGTCGCAATGCCGAGGCGGCGCGCGCCGAGGGTGCGAGCGGCTGCATGCCCGACGGCACCTGTGAGGAATGCGAGCTCATCGCCGAGGGCAACCACCCCGATGTCTACGAGCTCGATGCCGCAAGCCGTACCGGCGTAGACAACGTGCGCGAGGAAATCATCAACTCCGTCAACTTTGCCCCGGTGCGTGGCAAGTACAAGATCTATATCATCGACGAGGTCCACATGCTCACGACGGCG
Organism: uncultured Collinsella sp.; assembly: GCA_900541185.1. Classification (GTDB taxonomy): domain Bacteria; phylum Actinomycetota; class Coriobacteriia; order Coriobacteriales; family Coriobacteriaceae; genus Collinsella. The sequence continues at coordinate 2,691 of UQIQ01000080.1, read as the reverse complement.
GCGTTTAACGCGCTGCTCAAGACGCTCGAGGAGCCGCCGGCGCACGTGATCTTTGTGCTGTGCACCACCGACCCGCAAAAGATTCTGGAGACAATCCTCTCACGCTGCCAGCGCTTCGATTTCCATCGCATCGGCAACGAGGATATCGAGCGCCGCCTGGCATACGTGTGCGAGCAGGAGGGCTTCGATTACGACGACGAGGCGCTGGCTATCGTGGCGCGCCATGCCAAGGGCGGCATGCGCGACGCGCTCTCCACGCTGGAGCAGCTGAGCGTTTTTGGCAACGGCGCCGTGCATGCGGACGATGCCCGTTCGCTTTTGGGCGAAGTTTCGGACCAGATTCTAGGCGAGTTTGCGCGCGCCATTGCTGATCGCGATGTCGCCGAGCTGTATGGGCTCATTCGCGCACAGGTCGAGGAGGGCAATGACCTGCTTGAGCTGACGCGTGACTTGGTGGCGCATGTGCGCGACGTGTATGTTGCCTGCGTTGCCGGTGCCCGTGCCGAGCTGTTTGAGGGCGGCTCCGAGCAGGCCGAGGCGCTTGCTGCCGAGGCCGCTGCCTTTGGCGAGCATCCTGCCGACCGCCTGGCCCGTGTGCTGACAGTGCTCGACGATGCCGCACTGGAGATGAGGGGTGCGAGCGACGTGCGCCTGGTGCTCGAGATCGCCTGCACGCGTCTGGCACGTCCCGAGGCTGATTTAACGATTGAGGCATTGGCCGAGCGCGTGGCACGCCTGGAGGCCATGGTTGCCAACGGCGCCGTGCCGGCGAGCGTGGCTGCTGCTCAAGCGAGTGCGCCTGCTGCATCCGCACCCGCTGTCCAGCAGCCGACGCTGATCTCGGGTGCCCGGGCTGCTGCCCCTGTGGCATCTGCCGCTCCCGCTGCTACGTCCGCGCATCAGGGCGGCATGCCTTGGGACCGCGGCGCTGCTGTTCCGGCTGCCCAGCCTGCACCCAAGTCCGCGGCTCCGGCTCCCGCGCCCAAGCCTGTAACGCCTGCACCTCAGCCCGTTGCGGCTCCGGCTCCCGTGCCTGCTGCATCGACCGTGCCGGTGTCCAAGCCCAACAACGCCGCTGAGGTTGCCGCCGCCGGTGCTGCCGAGACCCCCGCGGTCGAGGACGCCGGCGAGCTCCAGCGCAAATGGGCCGAGGTCGTCGAGCGCGTCAAGGCTCGTCAGGCTTCCTACGCAGGCCTGCTGCTCAACGCCCGCGCCACGGCCGACGACGGCTCCAAGCTCACGGTTTCGTTCCCCGCGGGCTCGACCTTTGCTATCAAGATGCTCGGTCGCGCCGACACACAGTCGGTGGTTCTGCCGACAGTCAGTGCGGTCTTCGGTCGTCGTACCGTCGACTATGTCCTGGATGGGGGTGGCACGCCGGCTCCTCAACATGAGGAGCATTCTCCATCTGCACGGGCTGCGGTATCTGCGGACCCGCAACCCGTGTCCTCGGCGGCCCCTGCATCCTCGAGCGCCAGCGCTCCGCAGCAGCAAGCGACGCCGGTGATGGCACCGACCCCGTCGGCGCCTAAGCCCGCCACGCCCAAACCGGCCGCTCCGGCTCCCGCGCCCAAGCCCGCTGCCGCGCCTGCGCCCAAGTCATCCGACCTGGCTAAGGCCCCCTGGCTGCGCTCCGACAACCCTGCCGGCGCTCCCGCTACGGGCAAGCTCCCGACCGAGCCCGCGCCCCGTGCGCCCGAGCGCTCTGCCGCCCCCAAATCTCAGCCTGCCGCGTCGTCTGCGCCGTGGGAATCCGAGCAGGTTCCCTACGACGATGCCATGGTCGGCGGTTTTGCTGCCGATGCCGGCGGGGACGATCTGCCGCCGTTCGACGTGCCGGGTGCGGCGTCCGCGCCCAAGCCCGCTGCAGCTGCCCCCAAAGAGGAGGACGCCCCCGCTGCCCCTTGGGAGTCCAACCCAGGCGCGGGCAGCCCCTTCGGCCATCAGGGCGCAGCCCCGAGCATCCCGCAGACCGAGGACGAGGCCAAAGCCCTCATCCGCAGCGTCTTCGGCCAGGCCACCATCTTCAAGCCGGTGGAGTAGCTGCGCGGGCGGGCATACTGCTCAAGAAGAGAACTCTTTGTCCGGGCGCATCTGTATTTCGGACATGTGTAATGTGGTGCCGCGTATATCGCATTCGAGTAGACAGGTACGTGACGGTCGGCCTAGGATGCTGAGGTCGATACGATACGTTGCATGGCTGTCCGCGTACTCGACTTGCTCGGCGCTGACGGTTGCTCCGATTGTCGAGAAAACGCCTAGTTCGGCATCGACAATCTTGGAGTTCTTTATCTTGACCTTGAACTCTTGGTAGAGGGATGGGCTGTTGTAGTAAACGGTTCGGGTTCCGTCGGTGCACTCATCGGTCGTCTCCCATTTGACGACGGGCTGGTCCGAGCTGGCTATCAGCAGTTCTGCTCCAAAAGCTATGGCATGGGTGATGACAACCAGCAATGCCCAGCCGACAAAGAGATAGAGAACCACATATGCAACGGGGTGTTTTGAGCGGATGTTTTGGAGCGCGTTGGGGGCATTCATGGGGCACCTCCAAATTACTATCTATGGCAATCAAATTATACCCTGCCGCCATGTGCGCCGCCTCGAGCAGCGGTTCGGCATTTAGCTATTTAGTGGCGCCTTGAATATCAACTTCATCCGAACACCTCCCATATTCATCCGTACATGTACGGA
>UQIQ01000079.1 GCA_900541185.1 uncultured Collinsella sp. | reverse complement strand
CCCGCGACCCCAACCTTGGCAAGGTTGTGCTCTACCAACTGAGCCATGTCCGCTTACGAGGATTAATCTTACGTGATGCCCGCATCCTATGCAAGAACTTTTTTTAAAAAGTTTTGCAACGCCCTCGCGAACCTCGCGAAGACATCAGCCACCACGGAAGGCGCGGGCAAACGCAATCTCGCCGCAAGAGACCCCTACATCTCACCGAGCATGATCCAGGCAGAGCTGTCCTGCGCGAGCCTGCCGTCTGCAAGCGGTGATGAGGTGAGCAGGACCCTGCCCGCCGGCAGCTCCACGGGTGCTGCGCCGAAGTTCGTCACACACGCCCAGCCGTTGTCGCGGCGATAGGCGATGACGCCGCCCTCGGCGCCCTCGGCACCATCCGCAAGACCGGTGCGCCCGTCAAGATCGAGCCACGCAAGATCGTTGGCGCACCCGCGCAGCTTGCGCCGCAGCCAGAGGGCGTCACGATAGAGCGCAAGCATCGATGTCGGGTCCACTTCTTCCCTATCGGCAGCATAATCGGAAAACCATGCAGGCTGCGGCAGATGGGGCGCCGCATCGGCGTCTGCCGGCGAAAACCCAAACGATCCGCCATGCGCGGGATCGTCCGCCGCCACCCAAGGCAGGGGCACACGACAGCCGTCGCGCCCCTTCTCACGCTTCGGTCCGTGCGTATTGGTCGCAGTAGGGTCTTCGAGTGCAGCCCACGGGATATCAGCCACCTCAAAAAGGCCGAGCTCCTCACCCTGATACACGTATGCCGAGCCCGGAAGCGCCAGCTCAAGCAAAAGGGCCGCCCGCGCGCGGCGCTCGCCGAGTTCACGGTCCTCGTCATAAGACGACCTGTCGCGTAAGAGCCAGTCGAGCGCAATCTGGTGGTAGCGCGTCGCCTTGATTTGCGGCAGGGCATAGCGTGTCGCCACGCGCGGCACGTCGTGGTTGGAGAGTACCCAGGTCGAGGCGGAATCGGATTCGACGGCTGCCTTCAAGCCCTTCTCGATTGCAGTGTGCATGTCATCATAGGTCCAAGTGGCCTTGGCAAACTCAAAGTTGAATGTCTGGCCAAGCTCGCTGGGACGCGCGTAGAGATACTGGCGCTCGGGCAGCACCCACGCCTCGGCAACGGCACTGCGCGGCGGATTATAGCGGTCGAACACGCGGCGCCACTCGCGATAAATCTCGTGGACCTCATTGCGGTCCCACAGCGGATGGGTGCCGTCGTCAACCATGTCATCGCCCTCGGCGAGATGCCACCGGTCGAGGTCATCGCGGTCGAGATCCTTGGCGAGACCCTGCGCCACATCAATGCGAAAGCCGTCGACGCCTCGATCGCTCCAAAACGCCAGGACGTCGCAAAAGAGCGCGTGAACCTCAGGGCATGACCAGTCAAAGTCCGGCTGCTCGGGCGTAAACATGTGCAGATACCACTGACCGTCCGCAACACGCGTCCATGCGGGGCCGCCAAAGTTGGCATTCCAATTGGTGGGAGGCAGCTCGCCATGCTCGCCGCGACCATCGCGGAAGATATAACGGGCGCGCTCGGGCGATCCGGGGCCGGCGGCAAGAGCAGCTTTGAACCAGGGGTGCTGGTTGGATGAATGGTTGGGCACGATGTCGACGATGACCTTGATGCCACGCGCGTGAGCCGCAGCGATCATGTCATCAAAGTCGTCAAGCGAGCCGAGACGCGGATCGACATCGCAGTAGTCCGCCACATCATAGCCGCCATCGACAAGAGGCGATGGGTAAAACGGGCTCAGCCAGATGGCCTCGATACCCAGCCGCTCAAGATAGTCCATCTGCTGGGTAATGCCCGCGATATCGCCCAGACCCGAACCAGTCGAATCCTTAAACGAGCGCGGATAGATCTGATAGATCGCGGCGTCGGACATCCATGAGCGCGAAGAAGACTTTTCTGTAGCCATGGGGCGTATCTCCCTTGCAACGAGGTTATGCGAGATGCCCACGATGATACGCCCAAAGCGGACATTCGCGGCAAACAACGCCACAGCCACGCCCCAAAACGATCGCTCCCTCTCGGGTTCGAGCCCAGAAGATGGGTACGAAAAAGCCCGGCTACCGTAGTAGCCGGGCTGTTGCGTTTGGAGCGGACAACGGGGCTCGAACCCGCGACCCCAACCTTGGCAAGGTTGTGCTCTACCAACTGAGCCATGTCCGCTTGCGGGTTATTAATTTACGCGAGTTGTCCAAAAGACGCAAGTACTTTTTTTCAAAAAACTTGTCTGCCGCATGTTCTTAGTAGCTAAACGCGCTAAAGCGATTGGCTAGGCACACGATTCCAGCGCTCCGCTAAACAGCTTCACCATCTGCACGCGCGTGCCGGCGCCGTCCGTACGACGAGCAACCTCCACGTTATCGACGAGCATACGCATAAGCTTGATGCCACGGCCGCGTTCCTCGGATGCGACCGGCTCGCTCGTTTCATCGATAGAATAGCCGGCACCTCGATCAAGCACCTCAACCACAACGCGATCGCCATAGGCCTGAACCGTCAGGACGCACCCGATACCGCCCGCATGGTCATAGGCATTACCCAGCGCCTCCCCCGACGCCAATGCGACATCGTAGCGCTCGTCACGGCGCAACGGAAGCGATTCAAGGAGTTCGGCGATGCGATGTCGGTAGTATGGAAGATTCTCGATACCCTGACGGACCTCAACGCTCTTACTCCAGCGAGGCAGCTCCCCCACCGGAATGGCAGGAATTGACTCCCGTGCCGGCCCCACGACATGAAGGATATCGACAAGACGAGCAATCTCCAAAAAGCGAACAACTTCACCTGATGCATTGACGAGCGAAAGCAGGCCTTCTCGCCTCATAAGCTCACGAGCGCGCGTAAGCAGGAATGCCAAGCCCGTAGAATCGATAAAGCTAACAGCCTGACAGTTGATGACGACACGACGCACGCCGCGGCCAATCAAAGCATCCAACCGCCGACGCAGCGCAGGCACCGTGGCGATGTCGATATCGCCTGGTGGCGTCAAAACCGCTATGTCATTCCACTCATTCATACGACCATGGTTCCCCAAAAAAGCCCACTCGATGCATTCGTTTCCCCAACCGTACGGATTCAGCCCGCCCAGCGTCGTCTATGAACGACCCCGTAAAAACTCAAGGGACACTAATGCAATGTCATCGTCCAGCGCCGATTCGGTAAATCGGTCAAGCTCGCCCAAGACCTTGCCGCAAATGCCCGATACGCCCTCACCCGAGACAGAGAGCAGAAGGTCGCGCAAGCGCTGCTCGCCAAAGAACGCTCCGGTGCGGTCGCGGGCCTCAATCGTTCCATCCGTATACATGAAGAGCATGTCGCCGGGGGCAAACGTAAACACGCCTGTCTCGTACACCATGCTCTCAAAGGCACCGATTACGCCCGATTGGCATCCAAGCAGCTCAACCTCTCCCCCACGGGCCTCGCCGCCACCCAGCGGCATCGACTCTGGCCTGATGACCATGGTCGGAGGATGGCCCGCCGAACAATACGTTGCGCGTCCGGCTTTAAGGTCAATCTTGGCGATAAAGGCCGTCACGAACGTCTCGACCCTCGAAAAGCCCATGAGCATGCTGTTAAGGGAGCGTGCCATGCGGGCCGGTCCAGCGCCCTCCCAGGCATATGCCGTCAGGGCCGTCTTGACGAGCGCGGACATCGATGCGGCCTCAATGCCTTTGCCAGACACATCGCCCAGAATCATGACGGCGCAGTCGTCGGGAAGACGAATGAGCGTATAGAAATCGCCTCCGACCAACGCCGAATTCGTGGCCGACAGGTACACCGAATCGGTTGCGATACCCGGAACATCCCCCAGGGAATTTCTCATGCCGATCTGGAGCGTCTGAGCGATATGGCGCTCCTCGCGCTTTTGAGATTCGCCTTCGTAGATCAGTTCAAAGTCATGCGCCAAGTGCACCAAGTAGTCATATTCAAGGTCATCAATCGGCTCTTGGCTACCATCACGAAGCAGCAGCGCGCGCGTCGTCGGGCTCTTCGCAACAGAAGCAGGAACAATCGCGTCGTTACTGTGCTTGCCATCGCCCTCAGAGCGCGGGTGCCCCGCCTCGATGCCGGAGTCGACGTAGAGACCTTGACAAGGCAGACCATGCGCCCTAAGCCAGCCTCCCATAGGCATCGATTCGTCAACGCGAGTTATACGGACGTGTTTAAGGTCCTCGGCACTCGTACCCCCCAAAACAGACGCCTCAAAGCCATCAGGGCCAGCCCCCAGACGTGCCGCTGGCGCCGTCGTGGAAAAGAAAAGCTTCTCGGGATCGTCCGGCAAAACAACGCGACTGCCGCCTTCAAAATCTATGACGTAGGAATCCAGACTGGCGTCATACTCAACAGGGCAAAAATGGCAGTTGAGCATATTGCAGATCTCGGACGATACCGCCTGGGTAGCCGCGACGGAATCGTCTAGAAAGGTAAACAACTCATCACGTAAGACATTGAGCGAGCGGCCAAGCTCGGCCGTGCGACGAGAGCGAAGACTCGATGCCATGCCGACCAGTTGGATAGACAAGTAATCGCAAATGACCTCGAGTACATTAACGTCATAGGCGAGCGGTGCCTGGGGGCGTTTCCAACCAACTTCCAGCACGCCAAGGATCTGCGTACCGTAAAAAACGGGAAGACAGATCTCGCTGCGGTACGGAGGCATATCCTGCACGCGCAACAGGTGCTTAGAACGATTGTCCAAGTCCATGAACATACCGGAGGCGGCCTTATCGCCCTCAAGGTCCTGTTGAATCGACAAGCGACAGGCACGCGACTCACGAAGAACATACGTCGGAATGCCAGCGCCATACGGCAAAAACTCAGGCAGGTAGCTGTCGTACAGCTCCTTGGAAACACCGCGAAGTTTAAAACCGCCGCTCTCAGAAAAATAGATAGCGGCACCCGAAGCATCGAGCGTTCCTACAAGCTGGTTCAAAACAGTATCAAGCAGGCTGGGTAACTCATCGGAGCCCACAGTGCTCATAATGACCGAGAGCGTGCCAGAGAGACGCTTATTCGCCACCCTAAGCTCCGATAGCGCGCGTTTGAGCTGACGATCGTGGGAATACTGCTCTTCGATGCTGTGAAGCGCCACCAGGACACGCGGTGCACGACGTCCAAAGATACGCGGAGGCGTAACGGAGCCCGCGCGAACCAAGACGGGAATAAAAGACCCGTCGCTCAGCTTGAGCATCAGCTCGTTCTCGGAGCCATCGGTCTCAAACGGCAGACGATGTTCGGTCGCGCGCTCAAAGGCAGACGAGTACAGAACGTCTTTGACATCACCGCCGATGACGTCAGCGCGTTCCTCGCACATCAGGTCTAGCAAACGATTATTCACATGCAGAATGGTTCCGTCGAGCTCACAGATGATGACAGCATCGCTCGTGATCTCGACCAGTTGGGCAACGTCTGCCCACTCGTTGCGCTCAAGCGTTTCCATCGTGGACCTCACCGTCTATCGGTAACAAAAAAGCCTCCGAAGAGGCTTCTCAAATGCGATGGTGTCGGAGGCGGGACTTGAACCCGCATGACCAAAAAGCGGTCACTAGCACCTCAAGCTAGCGCGTCTGCCAATTCCGCCACTCCGACATGCTATGTTGTTGATTCGCGGTCCGTTTTGTTGGACCCGCGCGTTCAACGAGGAAGATAATAACCTATGATTCGAGAACTGTGCAAGCACTTTTTTCAAAAAAGTTTACGAATTTGTAAATGCGCAGGTAGATCCGTGTGTCCGGCCCCGAATCGGTGTTGCCTCCCGGCGCGTCCTCGGGCATGAGCGATATTTTGCTACGCACTTCGTGCTGCAAAATATCGCTCCCCCTGCGGAATGCGCCGGGAGGCAACACCGATTCGGGGCCTGCAGATACATACTTCAGGCACAGTTCTCAAACATGTTCTGGGGGCTGATGCAAATTTGGTGGCTCGGCTTTGCCGAGCCCTTATATAAAGAGGCCGGAGCTAAAGCTCCGGCCTCACTAACTTTCCTATTAGATTAAGTGAGCGATCAAGGAATCGCACCCCTCCCTGCCGCGTTGCCGCAGGGCCCGCGCTGGACTTAGTTTTCAGAACATTCCGCACTGATATCTTCTGTATTGAAGACGTCGATGGTGCACCCGTATA
>UQIQ01000078.1 GCA_900541185.1 uncultured Collinsella sp. | reverse complement strand
CTGGTGATCTCCGCCTTGAGAGGGCGGCGTCCTAAACCGCTAGACGAACGGGCCACATGACATCTGCACTGCCGTGCTGCGAGGAAATATATTACGGGACAAAAAACGTCAGCGCAAGAAGAAATTCCAAATTGCCGAAAAATTGTCGGCAGGTTATGGAATACGCAGGTAAACTTGGTAGCTAATTCAAGTTGAGATGAACCAAAAGAGCTTCGCGCTCGTTGGGAATATCGTCTTCGATCACGGCGTCGAGGGCGGAGTTGAGAAGCTGACCCAGTTCCGGCCCGGGCTTGACTCCGGCACGGATCAGGTCGCCGCCGTTGATGGCGAGCATCTTGAGCGTATAGGGCTCCCCTGCCTTCAGCAGCTCGTGCGCCAGCGCGCGCATCTCCTCAATCGTCTCAACATAATAGAAGCACGACGGGGCCTTGCCAAGTGTGTCGGCACGCTTAAGGTCCATGAGCTCGTCAATCAGGCGGGCCGTGTCGACGCCCTCACCCGAAAGCGCGCGCATCATATTGAGCAGGCAGGAGCGCTCGGGGCGCAGCGGCTTGTCATGGTATTTGATGAGCAGGCACACGTCGCGCACCAAGTCGTGCGAGAGGGCCAGGCGATCCATAATGACGCGCGCCTTCTTGGCGCCGAGCTCGGGATGACCGTAGAAGTGTCCGCTGCCGGCGTGATCGACCGTGAAGCACTCGGGCTTGGACACATCGTGCAAAAACGCCGCCCACATAAGGCTCGACGAGGGCGCGACGCCGTCACACAGCGCGAGCTCCCCCGCCACCGTCAGCACACGGGCGATATGCACGTAGACGTTAAACGCATGATAGACACTGCGCTGATCAAACCCGCGACCCGCTGCCAACTCGGGCACGGCGGCGCAGATGAGCTCGGGATAGCGGAGCATCGCGTCTCCCCCATGACCGGTCGAAAGAATGCCCTCGAGCTCAATACCCACACGCTCACGCGCCACGGCTTCGAGCAGCGGCGCGCACTCGGCAAGCGCACGCTTGGTCTCGGGCTCAATCATAAAGTCCAGACGGCAGGCAAAGCGCACCGCACGCAGCATGCGCAGGGCGTCCTCGTTAAAGCGACGCTTGGGATCGCCGACAGCGCGAATCAGCTTGCGCTCCAAGTCACCCTGGCCGTCGTAGCGGTCGACAAGCCCGCGCTCGGGATGCCAGGCCATGGCATTGACGGTAAAGTCGCGGCGCGCCAGATCGTCCTCGAGCGAGGCGGCACGCTCCACACTCTGGGGATGGCGACCATCGGTGTAAAAGCCATCCAGACGGTACGTGGTGACCTCGATACGCTCGCCATCGGAAATAGCCGTGATTCCGCCAAATTTAATGCCAGACTCCACAACCGCGATGCCGGCGGCCTCGAGCGCCGCTTTGGACTCCTGCCACAGGCCGCTACAGCACATATCAACATCGTGGCTGGGGTACCCCATCAGGGCGTCGCGCACCCAACCGCCCACGTACCAAGCCTCAAGACCAGCCGCCTCAAGCGCGCGCAGGACGCGCAGGGACGCATCGGACGGTTGAGTACCGTTGAGCGAAACATTGCACATGCCTATGGCCTCCTGCGACTATCAAATTGGCTATCGATTGCGTCTGCAAGAAGTCTAGCAAGAAACAGCCTCCACTGCACACGCAAGTCCGATAAACAAAAACGCATCCGTCCTAGTCTAAGACGGATGCGAAATAATCAAACTATTCAGACAAGGTGCCGGAACTAGCAGACCTGGCGAACCTCGATGTGCTTCTTATATTCGTCCACCTTGGCAAAATCACCCAGACCGGGGCACTCGACCACGTTGGCGCCAGTGGCCATCGAAAGGCGCAGGGCGTCCTCGACGCGCTCGGGGGCGTCGTGCCACACGGACAGGAAGGCAGCGAGCGAGGAATCGCCGGCACACACCGTCGACAGCAGCTTGACGTCGAAGGTGCGGTTAGCAAACCAGATGTGCTTGCCGTTGGAGAAGTACGCACCGGCGCCGCCGAGGGTCAGCAGCACGTTCTTGGCGCCCTTGGCATGAAGCTCAGCCATAGCGCCCTTGACGGACTCATCGTCGCCACCGCTCACCTTAATGCCAAAGATATCGAGCAACTCGTCGTCATTGGGCTTGATCAGCAGCGGCTCCATGGCAATGAGATCTGCCAGCTGATGGCTCGAAATGTCGAGAACGAACTCGGCACCCTTGGCCTTGACGCGGCGCAGAACCTCGGCCAGGAAGCCCTCGGAAGTGTTGGGAGGCAGCGAGCCACTGATTACCAGGCAGGTCATGTCATCGAGCGAATCGATGAGCTCAAACATCTCCTGCTCATTGGCCTCGTTGATGGCGGCACCGGCGTTGACCATGTTGTACTCGGTGTCGGGGCCGGCATTGAGGAAGACGTTGACGCGCGTGATGCCGTCGGTCCACACGGGCTTGACGGGCACGCCCAGGGCCTCGGCGCCCTTGACGATGAACTCGCCCGAGAAGCCAGCGAAGAAGCCCAGGATCGTGGTGTCGACACCGTAGTGGTCAAGCGTAAACGAGACGTTGAGGCCCTTGCCGTTGGGCGTATAGACGGCGTTGCGAGTACGCGTGACGGTGTTGGCAGCAAGGCCGTCGCAGGCGATGTTGTAGTCAATGGCGGGATTTGCAGTGAGCGTGTAAATCATGAATGTTCCTTTCACGAAGCAACGTGTTAATGAAAGTATATTCCACGCATCGGTAAAAGGCTAGGACAACTCGGTGAACGGTGTGGAAGCGATGAAGTACGGCGGGACACCCCTCCCCCGTGGCGGAACAAAAAGGCGCCCCAGCCGAAACCGGGGCGCCGCATGCGCACGAATATGTCGCGTTTCGATTACTGACGATCGAGCTTGCGGACAGCAACGCGCTTGCTGTACTCATCGACGTGACCGAAGTCGCCAATGCCGACGGACTCGGCAACGTTGGCGCCGGTGGCCATAGCGAGCTTCATGGCCTCCTCGACGTTGTCGCGATCCCTGTACCACTTGTGCAGGAACGCAGCGAGGGTGCAGTCGCCGGCGCAGACGGAAGAGACCAGCTTGATGTTGAACTCACGCTTGGCGTACCAGATGTCCTCGCCGTTGGAGAAGTAAGCGTCGCCGCGGCTACCACGGGTGAGCAGCACGTTCTGAACGCCAGCGTCGTGAGCCATCTTCATGGCAACGCGAACCTCGTCGTCGGTATCGACCGGCACGCCGAAGATGGCCTTCATCTCGTGATGGTTCGGCTTGATGAGCAGCGGCTTCTTGTGAGCGAGCTCCTTGAGCTTGTCGGAGGACAGGTCCAGGACGACGTCAGCGCCACGAGCCTGAGCGTGCTCCATGACCTGAGCCAGGAAGTCGGGCGTAGCTTTGGGAGGCACGGAGCCGGAGACAATCAGGCACTCAAGATCGCCCGCGGTGTCCAGGATGTTGTAGAGCTCCTCCTGGTGCTGCGGCGTGATCGGAGCGCCGGGGTTCAGGATGCCGTACTCGTGCTGGCCATCGTTGACGTAGGTGTTGATGCGCGTGATACCGTCGGTCCAGACCGGGCGGCACAGGCAACCCAGGTTCATGACCTCCTCGACGATAAACTTGCCCGTGAAGCCGGCGAAGAAGCCGAGCGCGACGGTGTCGACGCCCATCTTCTTAAAGGCGAAGGACACGTCGAGGCCCTTGCCGTTAGCCGTGTAGCTGGCCGAGCCGGTGCGGACGTTCTCGTCGGGCTCGAGCGGAGAGCTCGAAACCGTCATGTCGACAGCCGGGTTAGCGGTTAGCGTGTAGAACATTTACAGTACCCCCTGTATATGTGAGGGCCGCGTGGCCGGCCCATTCCAACCACGCGGTTACCTCTGATACCAAATTAACGAGCTGCGGACTCGAGCAGTGCCTTGACCTCGGCGGCGGTGTTGCAGGCGAGCGCCTTCTCGGCGAGCTCGTCGCACTCGGCCTTGGTCCATTGGCTGATGGTCTTGCGGGCGCGCAGGATGGACGGAGCGCTCATCGAGAACTCCTCCAGGCCCCAGCTGATCAGCAGCGGCTCGAGCAGCGGATCGGCAGCGGCCTCGCCGCACATACCGACCATGATGCCGGCCTTCACGCCGCTCTCGATAATGTTCTTGAGCGAGCGGAGCACGGCGGGATAGTAAACCTGGTACAGGTTGGAGATGGTGTCGTTACCACGGTCGGCGCACATGGTGTAGCCGATCAGGTCGTTGGTGCCGATGGAGAAGAAGTCGGCGACCTCGGCAAGACGGTCTGCGAGCAGCGAAGCGGCGGGCGTCTCGACCATGATGCCGACCTCGATGTTCTCGTTGAACTTGCGACCCTCTTCGGTCAGCTCGGCCTTGCACTGCTCGACGAGCTCCTTGACAGCCAAGACCTCCTCGACGCAGGTGACGAGCGGGATCATGATCTTGACGTCACCGAAGGCGCTAGCGCGCAGCAGAGCGCGGAGCTGGACCTTGTACTGGTCGGGATTGGCCAAGCAGTAACGCACGGCGCGGAAGCCCATGAAGGGGTTGTCTTCCTTGACCATATGCAGATACGGAATCTCCTTGTCGCCACCCACATCGAGCGTGCGGATGATGACCGGAGCACCCTTGAGCGCGCTGGCGACCTTACGGTAGGCGTTGAACTGCTCCTCCTCGGAAGGAAGCTCAGCAGAGTCCATGAACAGGAACTCGGAGCGGAACAGACCGATAGCCTCGGCGTCGTGATCGAGCGCGTTGGGCACGTCATCGGGGTTACCGATGTTGCAGGCGATGATCTTCTTGATGCCATCGGCAGTCACGGACGGCTTGCCACGGAAGGCCTCGAGGGCTGCCTTCTCGGCAGCGAAGGCCTCAGCCTTGGCGGTGTAGGCAGCGAGCGTCTCCTCGTCGGGATCGGCCTCGACGATACCCTTGCCACCGTCGACGACAACGGTCATGCCGTTGCGCAGAGCGGTGCAGCTGTTGGAAACCGAAAGGACAGCCGGGATCTCGAGGGCGCGCGCAATGATCGCGGAGTGCGACGTGCGGCCACCGGTCTCGGTGACGATACCGGCAACGTGGGCCTTATCGATCGTGGCGGTCATGGACGGCGTGAGGTCGTGCACGACAACGACGGTGTTCTCGGGCAGGACGGAGAGGTCGACGACCTCCTTGCCCAGCAACTCGGCCAGAATACCGGTACGGATGTCGGCGATGTCGGCCGCGCGCAGACGGAACATCTCGTCGTCCATGGACAGGAACATGTTCTCGAACATGGTCGAGGTGTCCATGAGCGCCTGCTCGGCGCAGGTACCGCCGTCAATGGCGGCGTTGATGGCGTCGGTCATGCCCGGGTCCTGAGCCAGGACAATGTGTCCGCTCATGATCTCGGCCTCGGCCTCGCCCACCGTCTCCTTCATGTGGTCGGCCTGAGCCTGGGTCTTCTCGCAGAAGACCGAAAGAGCGGACTGATAGCGCTCCTTCTCTGCTGCCGAATCAGCAACCTCGTGCGGCTCAAACGTCAAGTCGGGATCGACGGCGACCATGACGGTGCCGATACCGATGCCCTCGGAAGCGTTGACTCCCTGATACATTCCCATTCCTCTCTCCGTGTCATGTGATAAAGCGTTTTGCCATATCCATGACAAAAGAGCGCAGCTACCTTACAACAGGTCACTGCGCCCCCAAATATGAACTTAGTTGTTCAACATGCGACCCGTTTGAGTTCTACTCGCCAAGACCGCTCTTGATGAGCTCAATGGCAGCAGCCAGAGCCTCGGCCTCGTCAGCGCCGTCGCACTTGACCTCGACCTCGGTACCGCAGGGGATACCAGCAGCCATGAGGGCCATCGGGGACTTGCCGTTGACCTCCTTCTCGGGGGTGACGACCGTCACGTCACAGGCGTACTTGCCCATGGTGGAGGCGAACAGACCAGCCGGACGCATGTGCAGACCCTGAGGATTAACGAGGGTAGCCTTCTCAGAAACCATAATTGACTCCTTTTTGTGTTTAACCCCTGTCATGCATGTGGCAGGAGTCAGATTCACGACGTTGTTTATATTAACTCACATCAAACGGTTTTTCATTGTGTTTCACACGAATTGTTGGACAGATGTCGTATCCCTGCGCTCGCCCGCCGGGCGGGGCGATTAAGTTTGCTGCTCTACAGTCCTGCGCAAGACGGAAAGCACATTAAGTGCTTT
>UQIQ01000077.1 GCA_900541185.1 uncultured Collinsella sp. | reverse complement strand
CGGAATCTACGAAAACCAAGCAGGCGGACACGCCTTAGGTATCGATTACTTCAGTCTGAAGGTACTAACTTGACAATCTCACAGAATAGCACAGGCATACCTGCCGAAAAGGGACAGGTTTATTTTGGTAGGTTTTATCAGGGGAAACGACATTTGCCCATATAAAACCGACCAAAATAAACCTGTCCTTAAATGGCAGGTCCCGCGGAGGTTGCCGCGGGACCTGGATTCAAGCTATTTACCCGTAGATGCGCTGGGGCTGTTCTTCGCCCTTTACGGAGGCTTCGGTCACGATGACCTTGGCGACGCCTTCCTCGCTGGGCAGGTCGAACATCGTTTGCTGCAGCACGTCCTCGCAGATGGAGCGCAGGCCGCGGGCGCCGGTCTTGCGGGCAAGCGCCATACGGGCGATCTCGTGCAGGGCGGCGTCCTCAAACTCAAGCTCAACGTCCTCGAGCTGGAACATCTTGCGGTACTGGCGCACCACGGCGTTCTTGGGCTCGGTCAGGATCGACACCAGGTCGTCCTCGTCGAGCGCCTGCGTCTGGGTCACGACGGGCGTACGGCCCACGAACTCGGGGATCATGCCAAAGGCGTTGAGGTCCTGCGGGAGCACCTGACGCAGCAGGTCGTTCTCGTCGACCGAGGTGGGGCCGGCAATCTCGGAGTTAAAGCCCACGCCCTTGTTGCCCACGCGATCGGCGATGATCTTGTCCAGACCCACAAAGGCACCACCGCAGATAAACAGGATGTTGGTCGTGTCGATCTGCAGCAGCTCCTGCTGGGGATGCTTGCGGCCGCCGGTGGGCGGAACGCTTGCCACCGTGCCCTCAAGGATCTTAAGCAGCGCCTGCTGAACGCCCTCGCCCGAAACGTCGCGGGTGATGGAGAGGTTCTCGGCCTTGCGGGCAATCTTGTCAATCTCGTCCACGTAGATAATGCCAACCTGCGCGCGCTCGATGTCGCCATCGGCGGCGTTGATGAGCTTGAGCAGGATGTTCTCAACATCCTCGCCCACGTAACCTGCCTCGGTAAGCGCGGTGGCGTCGGCAATGGCGAACGGCACTTCGAGGATGCGCGCGAGCGTCTGGGCCAGCAGGGTCTTACCGGTACCGGTGGGACCGAGCAGCAGGATATTGGACTTGGCGAGCTCCACCTCGTCCATATCGTCGTCGAGCTGCGAGTCCAAGCCGTCGTCAAAGGCCGAAAGCGCGGCGCCGCCCTCGATCACGCGGCGATAGTGGTTGTACACGGCCACCGACATGGCGCGCTTGGCGTCCTCCTGACCCATAACATAGGCCGAAAGCTCGTCATAGATCTCGTGCGGCGTCGGCACATGCGTGATGACCTGGCGGTCGTCCTCGAGCTCAAAGCCCTCGGTCTCGGGGTCCACGGCGGGCTGGGATGCAGCCTGGCCGTGATCGTTGAGGAAGCCTGGCAGCTTGCCGTTGCGGGCAGCGTCCATAAAGTCCGAAGCCAGCGACTCTTCCAGAATCTCGGAACAGGCAGCGACGCACTCGTCACAGATAAAGATGTTGGTCGGGCCCTTTACGAGGCGACGAACCTGGCCCTGCTCTTTTCCGCAGAAGGAGCAGCGGATGGGGTTGCCGTTCTCGTCAAAGTTGTCCTGCATGTTTCCTGCCATCCTAGGCGTCCTTCGCGGCGAGGTCGCGCGAGGTGACGATACGGTCGATCAGGCCGTAGTCGAGGGCCTCGGCAGCGGTCAGGTAGTTGTCGCGCTCGGTATCGGCCTGGACCTTCTCGATAGGCTGGCCCGAGGCATCGGACAGGATCTGGTTGAGCTCGCGACGGGTCTTCTTGATCTCCTCGGCCACAATCTCGATCTCGGTCTGCTGACCCTGGGCACCGCCGCTGGGCTGGTGAATCATGACCTTGGAGTGCGGCAGGCAGAAGCGCTTGCCCTTAGCGCCGGCCGAAAGCAGCACGGCGGCCATGGACGCGGCCATACCGACGCAGATGGTGGAAACCTGCGGCTTGATGAAATTCATGGTGTCAAGAATCGCCAGGCCGGAGTAAACCTCGCCACCGGGCGAATTGATGTAGAGCGAGATATCCTTCTCGGCATCCTGGCTCTCAAGATGCAGCAGCTGGGCAACGACCAGGTTGGCGCTGACGGAGTTGATCTCCTCGCCCAAGAAGATGATGCGGTCGTTGAGCAGGCGCGAATAGATATCGTAGCTGCGCTCGCCGCGCGGCGTCTGCTCGATAACGTATGGCACGAGGGCGGAATCGAACTTAGCGATCATACGCATCTCCATTTCTCTCTTGCGGACCAAATTGGTTCTAGATAAACGTACGGTGCCCGCATGCTATGCATTGGCTGGCACCGTACGAAGCAACCGGATAACCGGTGTATAACTTTACCCCATCACGGGCGCACGCATGCGCTCGTAGGCAAGGTGGCGAGAATTACTCGGCGTCCTTGGCGGTCTCGTCGACCTCGGTCACCTTGGCGTTCTCGACCAGGTGGTCGACGGCCTTGGAGCGACGGATGGACTCGCGGACGGCAGGCATGCGGCCATCGGCGATGAACTCGGCTTTGGAAGCCTCGACGTCCTTGACGCCGGCCTTCTCGAACTCGGCGTTGATGTCGTCCTCGGTGACCTCGATCTTGAGCTCACGGGCGAGGGCGTCCAGAGCCAGGGACTCACGGGCAACGTCGTTGGCCTGCTTGTGCAGGTCGCCGATGAACTGCTCCATGGTCAGACCGGAAGCGGGCAGCCAGGTGTCGAGCGTCATGCCGCGGGCAGCGAGGTTAGACAGGAAGTTCTGGCCAAGCTCCTCAAAGACGGACTGCTCGTAGTCGGCATCCATCTCGTCGAGCTGTAGACGCTCGGCAAGAGCGGAGACGCAACGGTTCTCCTTCTCGGCCGGGAGGCGGGAAGCCTTGTCCTGCTCGATCTCGAGCTTGATGGCGTCGCGCATAGCGTCGATGCTGTCGAAGCCAAAGTCGGACTTGACGAGCTCGTCGGTGAGCTCGGGGGTGTTGCGGACCTTGATGCCCTTGACGGTGACCTCGACAGTGTGGGTCTCGGCCTCCTCGCCCTCCTCGACCTCGTCGGTCCAGGTGACGGTCTTGACGTCGTCAACGTTAGCGCCGATCAGAGCCTCGTTGAACTCCTTGGGGTTGCTGTCGCTACCGGCGATGAGCATGCGGCCCTCGGCGGCAAAGTTGTCGGCGTTCTCGACGGCCTTGAGGTCGACGGTAACGTAGTCCTCGGCCTCAACGGCGCGACCCTCGACGTCCTCAAAGGTGGCACGGTAGTTGAGGAGCATCTCGACCTGGTTGTTGATCTCGGACTCGGTGACCTCCGCGGGAGGCATCTCGATCTCGACGGCGTCGAAGGAGGAGAGCTCGGCAGCAGGACGCAGGGAGAACTCGACGGTGTAGGTGTAGTCCTCGTGATCCTTGGCGAGGTCGAGCTCCTTGTAGTCACCGTTCTTGGTGGGGACGATGTCCAGCTCGTTGAGGACGGCGGGCTCGTTGGCGCCGATCAGGTCGTTGGTGGCCTGAGCGAGGGTAGCCTCGGCGCCAAGAGCAGAGTCGATGACCGGACGGGGAGCCTTGCCGGCGCGGAAGCCCGGGAAGCGGTACTTCTTGGCGGTGTCCTTGTAGGCCTTCTTGATCGCGGCGTCGACGTCGACGGCCGGGATGGTGACCGTAGCGGTGAGCTTGGCGTCCTTGACGTCAGAAGCGATGATGTTCAACACGTTCCTCCTCATACTGCCCAGCTTATCTGAGGTGCTGGTACCTTTATGCAACAAAGAGTCGCGACGGCGGGAGCCGACGCAGGTGCGTTGGTGCGGGCGAAAGGACTCGAACCTTCACGGGAATCCCACCAGAACCTAAATCTGGCGCGTCTACCAATTCCGCCACGCCCGCATGAGCGCACAGACTAGGAATGATAGCAGATACGAACGGCAAGCGCACGCACACCTTTTACAGACTCACGACCTCACCACGAGTGCAAAAGGCGGGGCAAGTTGCCCCGCCCCGCCCATTACGACTTGTTCGCTGACCTGCTACTCCCCAAGCAGCGCTTTCTCCGGCGTGATCGGCAGCGAGCGAACCTGATGGCCGGTGGCGTGCGCCACGGCCGAGGCAACGGCGGCGAGCGGCGTGTTGATGACGACCTCGCCGATCGATTTGGCACCAAACGGGCCCGTCGGCTCGTAGCTCGGCTCAAAGGCCACGCGAATGCTGCCGATATCCAGGCGCGTGGGCAGCTTGTAGCTCATAAAGTTCCCGGTGCGCAGGCGGCCGCGGTCGTCGTGCTCGACGATCTCGTAGAGCGCGTGACCGATGCCCTGGGCAATGCCGCCCTCGGCCTGGACGCGCGCGAGCGCCTCGTTGATCACGGTGCCGCAGTCCACAGCCGCCGCGTAATCCACCACGGTCACCTTGCCGGTAGCCTTGTCGACCTCGACCTCGGCAATGCCGGCCATAAACGGCGGGGGCGAAACGGGCAGGCAGGCTGAGGCGTGCGAGGTGAGCGCGTCGCCGCCTGCGATGTTCTTGACGCACAGGTTGGCAAAGTCGCGCAGCGTGAGGTAGCGGTTCTGCTCACGCGCGGCACGCTCGTCGGACAGGCGCACGTACTGACCATCAAAGACCACGTCGGCGGCGTCCACGTCCCACATCTGGGCGGCCTTGGCGCAGACCTTCTCACGCAGCTCGGTCGCGGCGTTCTTGGCGGCAAGGCCCGTCACGTACGTACCCGAGCTCGCGTACGAGCCGGCATCGAACGGCGACACGTCGGTGTCCACGCCGCGTACCACGATCTGTGAGCTCTCCACGCCCAGCTCCTCGGCGGCAATCTGCGCCAGGATCGTGTCGACGCCCATGCCGTTATCGGTAGCGCCGGTCGAAAGCGTAATGAAGCCGTCCTCTTCCAAGCGCATGTCGATGCCGGCGATATCCACGTTGGAAATGCCCGATCCCTGCATGGTAAGCGCGCAGCCCAGGGCGCGCACGCGGTCGCCCAGGTCCACAGCCAGCGGCTTGTCGCGCCAACCGATCATGTCCATCGCGCGCAGCAGGCAGCGGTCGAGCGCACAGGCGTTGAGCTTCTCGTTGTAGTACTGCGGCATGATCTCGCCCTCGCGCACGATGTTCTTAAGGCGCAGGTCGGCGGGGTCCATGTGCAGCATGTCGGCGAGTTCGTTGACGGCGCTCTCCACGGCAAACTGGCCCTGGGTGGCACCGTAGCCACGATATGCACCGCCGCGGTTGGTATTGGTGTAGACGGCGTCCCAGCTAAAGCGGCTCGCCTTCACGTGGTTGTAGATGGGCAGGCTCTTGTGGCCCGAAAGGCCAATCGTCGTGGTAGCGTGCTCACCGTACGCGCCGGCGTTGGACAGCGTGTGCAGATCGATGGCCGTGATGGTGCCGTCGTTCATGGCGCCCAGTTTAACGGTCATCTGCATCTGGTGGCGCGAGTTGCCCGCGGTGATGGTCTCCTCACGGGTGTAGCAGCAGTAACTCGGACGACCGGTCTGCTGGGTCACAAACGCAACAAAGATCTCGCAGCAGCCCGTCTGCTTGGAGCCAAAGCCGCCGCCGATGCGCGGCTTAATGACCTGCACCTGCGACTGCGGAATGTCGAGCGACTGCGCGACCATGCGGCGCACGTGGAAGGGCACCTGCGTGGAGGTGGTCACCGAGATACGTCCAAACGCGTCGGTCGTCGCGAAGGCGCGGAAGGTTTCCATGGGCGCGGTCTGCGTGGCCTGGCTGGTGTAGGTGCGGGTAAAGACGATGTCGCTCTGGGCGAAGGCCTCGTCCAAGTCGCCAAAGTCGCTCGTGCCGCTGCACACCAGGTTGCGCGGGACATCACCACCCTGCGGGAACATAAAGGTCACGTCGCCCTCGGGATGGACCACGATGTCGTTATCGAGTGCCTGGGTAAAGTCGAGCAGCGGCTCGAGCACCTCGTAGTCGACCTTGATGAGCTTGAGCGCCTTGTCGGCGGCCTCCTCGGTCTCGGCGGCGACGATCGCCACCTCCTCGTTTTGGTAGCGCACGAGGTTCTCGAGGATCAGGCGGTCGTAGGGACTCGGCTGCGGATAGCTCTGGCCGGCAATGGTAAAGCGGCGCTTGGGAACGTCCTCGTATGTGTAGACGCCCACGACGCCGGGTACCTTCAGTGCGCGCGACGTATCGATGGAACGGATCTTGGCGCGGGCATAGGGGCTGCGCTTGAGCTTGACGATCAGGGCGCCGGCGGGCACCAGGTCGCCCGTGTAGACGGGACGCCCCTCGAGCAGGGCCTT
>UQIQ01000076.1 GCA_900541185.1 uncultured Collinsella sp. | reverse complement strand
TAGCGGGTGGTTTAAAGCTGGCCGCTGCGCGGCCAGCAGACTAAAGTCTTGAAAGAAAAATGCGCCCTGTGGGCGCACCATCCCGTTTGCTATTCCGCCTTTTTAACGCGCGGCTTGCGACCGCGCGGCTTATCGACCAGTGCGGACTCACCGCTCTCGCGGTACTGACGGCACCAAGCCTTGACCGAAGACTCGCTGGGAATCTTGTGCTTGATCATGGCCTCGCGAACCGTCAAGCCGTTTTCCAGACGGTCCTTAACCACAGCGAGCTTTACGTCGTACGAATAGGTGTGATGATGCGAACCGGCATTGAGAACGGCGTCGGCACCGCCCACGGCATACGCGCGGGCCCACTGACGAGCCGTGGCCTGGGGAATGCCAAGCTCCGCGGCGAGAGCGCGATGACCGACCCCCTCTTGGAGGATCTCGACGGCGCGCTGCCTAACCTCGGGCGCATGCGTGCGAGTCCTAGTTGCTTCCGACATACCTGCCACTTCTTAGCCTTAGCCGTTAATCTGCTTTCTTACGTGCAAGTTAGATAGTAGCATTTTACTGTTTGCTCAAAGCAGTTAATTAAAATAGACGCGGCGTTATCTGGGCATTTGGCACCAAATTACGACATTTCTTTATCGATTATTTACGCTGGTAGCTGACTCGCAGCTAATCGTCATTCGCTTGTCAACAAAATTGGCATCTCTTTATGTCCTTTGGTATAGAGGATATAGTTATTAACCCCTCCCCCAATATTTTTGAGTGATCTGCAAGGCAGCAGACGTCCTCACTCCTCATGATTACCGCGCATTGCCATTCATCGGAGCAAAACAAAAAGGGCGGGACCTGCTGCGCTTGCAGGCCCCGCACCGGTTGACACCCGACGGGACACAGCCGGGCGAGACGGATCCGTGCTACCGCCCCGCCTGGCCGCGATGTTCAACTACAGCTCGTTGGCCGCGTGATACGCCGTGCGAATGGCGCTCGCAATGTCGGCGGTGCGCTCACCCGAGCAGTCGCCCACGCAGGTCACGGGCACCGTCACGCCATCCAGGTCAAACGCGTTGGCCTTGGAGCCCACGGCCATCACCACGTAATCGCAGGCGATCTTCACCGGCTCCTCGGCGCCGTCCTCGGTGGTGCGAACAGCCTCCACGCCCTCGTCGGTAATGGCGGTCAGGCGGGTCTTAACATGCTGCTCCACGTTGTGCTCTGCAAAGTCGCTCATAATCAGCGGCAGAATGGTCTCGGACTCGCCCGCGGCAATCTTGTCGAGCATCTCCACGATCGCCACCTCGCAGCCGTGCTGCAGCAGGTACTCGGCAGTCTCGGTGCCCACCAGGCCGCCGCCAATGACGGCGACGCGGCCCGTAAGCTCCACCTTGCCGGCCAGCACATCCCAGCTCGAGACGACCTTGTCCGAGTCGGCACCCGGAACGGGGATGACCACGTCGTGTGCGCCCACAGCCACAATCGCGGCATCGGCGGCGTTGAGGTCCGCGGGGCTAGCGACGTGGTTGAGCTCAACCTTCACGCCCAGGCCAGGCAGAATCTTCTCGTAGTACTCGACGGAACGCATGATCTCGTCCTTGCGCGGGGGCGCGGCCGCCAGCACAATCTGGCCGCCCAGATGGTCGCTCGCCTCGTAGACGGTCACGTCGTAGCCGCGCTTGGCTGCCACGCGCGCGGCCTCCAGGCCGGCAATACCGCTGCCCACCACGGCGATCTTCTTGTCGCCCTCGCCCGGCTTGATGGCGATGGTCGCCTCGTCGCCGTTCTCGGCATTGAGCACGCACGAGATGTACTTGCGATTTTGAATCGCGTCGACGCAGCCCTTGTTGCAGTTGAGGCACTCGCGGATGGGCTCACCTGTGGCGGCCTTCAGCGCAATGTCGGGGTCGCACATGAGCGAGCGGCCATAGGCGATGATGTCGGCGGCGCCGTCTTCCAGAATCTTCTCGCCGGCCTCGACCGAAACAACACGGCCGACGGTTGCCACCGGCACGGAGACCAGGGCCTTGACGCGCTCGGCCACGGGCAGCGTCCAGTTGTAGGGCATGGCGCCCATGGGCGGAATGGTGTCGCCCATGTTGCCGGTGTGGTTGGCCTGTGCGACCTGGATCATGTCGATGCCCGCACCCTCGAGCAGCTTGGCGAACTCGCAGGCCTCGTCGGGCTGCAGGCCGCCCTTGCCGCGCGGCGTACCGTCGGGGTTCTCCATGATCACGGGGAGCTTGTACTCCACCATCAGCTGCGGCGCGGCTTCCTTAATGGCAGCGACGACCTCCAGCGCGTAGTGAACGCGGTTCTCGAACGAGCCGCCGTACTCGTCGGTGCGCTGGTTGAGGATGGCCGAGCACAGCGAACCTACCAGGCGGTCGCCGTGGACCTCAATGGCATCGATCCCGGCCTGCTGCGCGCGAGCGGCCGAGGCGGCGATAGCCTCCTTGATCTGGGTGAGCTGCTCTACGCTCGCCTCGTTCACAAAGTGCTGCATGTCGTGGTGCAGCTTGGCGTAGGCCTGGTTGCGGATCTCGTTGGACTCGGCCATCTTGGCGGCAAAGGTCTCCTCGTCGCCGACGGCCTTGGCCTCCTGCGCGGCCTTGGCGGCAGCCATGGAGCCCATGACCATGCGGCCGACACCGGGCACATCGTACTCGGGGTGGAACAGCTGCAGCGCGACCTTGGCGCCGTGCTTGTGGACGGCATCGGCCAGCGCCTTAAACGTGGGGATCTGGGCGTCGGTTGCCAGCTTGGGCGTGGGGCTTGCGGTCATGACGGGAGCGACGTCGCCGATGACGATGTAGCTCACGCCGCCACGGGCCAAGCGCTCGTAAAAAGCCAGGCTGCGCTCGCCGATGGAACCGTCACGCTCCTCGTAGCCGGTGGTCAGCGGCGGAAACATAATGCGGTTCTTGAGCTCAAGGGGGCCAACCGTAATGGGCTGGAGCAGCTTGGATGCAGGTGTGGTCATGGACATTCCTCTCTTGTAGGCGCGGCGGCGATGATGCCGCGTAGTTATCTAGAGGATATGGCATGGGAATACAGCAGCGCAACGGAAATCGGCGGACAGCAGGTAGCGGCAGGTGGATGGGGATGGGCGGGGCGGCCCGTCGGTTTATCTCAATCTGTAACAGTTACGCGACAAAACCGGGTCTTACTGTTACAGATCGAGACATTCCTCTCGGCCCATCCTCAACAATCTAGATCTGTAACAGCTAGGCCCACTTTTGACCCCTACCTGTTACAGATCGAGACAAACCAAACCCGCCTGCTAGAAAATCTCAATCTGTAACGGTTACTCGGCAAAAACCGTCCCTCGTGTTACAGATTTAGACAAACACGACCAAGCCCACCGGTATATCTCGATCTGTAACACCTAGCCGCCCAAATCGGGTCTAGATGTTACAGATCGAGATTTTGTTTGAGAGGCCGAGAATTGGATCGAAAACACGGTCCCGAAATAACAAAAAAGCTCGCCGGCTAGGCCGACGAGCTGCAAGTTCTTGGTCGCGGGGGCAGGATTTGAACCTACGACCTCCGGGTTATGAGCCCGGCGAGCTACCAGACTGCTCCACCCCGCAATGTCTGGGCGCTTCATGTGCGCAAGAAAGAATATTACGCGGGAGTTCGGTAAGCGGCAAGGAAAATCTCGTAGAGCATAATTCCTTCATATTTAAAACCCCTCAGCCCCTATCACCGTAAACGAATCGCAGCCGAGCGCCGTCGGCGGCGCGTATACAATGGTGCGCGTCCTTTTATGCCAACACTGGGAGTAGACATGCTGCTCGCTATCGATATGGGAAACACGCAGACGGCCATGGGCCTGTTTGACGGAGACGAGCTGGTGCAGTCGTGGCGTATGCCCACCGACCGCTCCTATACCGCCGACGAGATCCACGTGCGCCTGATGGGTTTCTTTAAGATGTACGGCCTTTCGCTCGATGCGGTCGACGCAATCGCCTTTGCGGGCGTGGTGCCGCAGCTCTCGCGCGAGTGGCACGCCGTGGCCGACCGCATTGCCGCGGACGCCATCGTCATCGGGCCGCAGACGGCCGCGGTGACCAAGCTGCGCGCGGCGCGCCCCCAGGCCGTAGGTGCCGATCGCGTCGCCAACGCCGTTGCGGCCGAGACTTTCTACGGCGCGCCGGCAATCGTGGTGGACTTTGGCACCGCGACCAATATCGACGTCATCGATGAGGACGGTTATTACATTGGCGGAGCGATCGCGCCGGGCATCCGCATCTCCATGGACGCGCTTGCCGCCCGTGCCGCCAAGCTCGCCAGCGTGCCGCTCGAGGCGCCCGAGCACGCCATCGGCCGCGATACCGAGGAGTGCATCAAGGTCGGCGCCGTAACGGGCGCCGCCGCCATGGCTGAGGGCCTGGTCGCGCGCATGAAGCGCGAGCTGGGCCGCGAGGATGCCACCGTTATCGCCACGGGCGGTCTCGCCAGCATCGTCGCCGATTCGACCGATGCCTTCGACGTGGTCGACGGACAGCTCACCATCAAGGGTATCTGCGAAATCTACCGCCGCATGCAGGAGCTGGGATAGGACAGGGGCTTAAGTCGAGCACGAGCGCGAGCGGCGAACTAGGCAACGCATCGGCCCTATTCCTCAAAATCGAAAGATTTTCAGTTTTGAGGAATAGGGCTTTCTGCTAGGCCTCGTCGCACAGCCACCTCGCCAGGTCCACGATCTGCACCCCATTGCGGTCCGTGGCCTCGTGATGCGTGCGGGCGAGAATCATCTTGGGGTACGCGTCGCCAATGCTCAGCAGTGGTGAAATCTCGCGTTCAAATGTCTTATCCGAGCTGATGTCGTCGCTCACCTGAATGTAGAGCTTCTCGCTTCGCTTGATTGCTACAAAGTCTATTTCCTTTTTATAGAGCACGCCGACGTATACCTCGTATCCGCGGCGCAGCAGCTCGATTGCCACCATGTTCTCGTATACGCGTCCCCAATCCATATCACGTGTACCGAGCAGCGCGTATTTGAACGCGTGGTCTGCCAGGTAATACTTCTCGCCGCTCTTAAGGTATTTTTTGCCGCGGATGTCGTACCGACGAACTTTATAGAAGGCAAACGCATCGCACAGGCACCCCATGTACGTGCCGACCGTCTTGTTCGTTATCTTTAGCCCATCCGCGTTCAAAATATCCGTAATGTTACGTGCCGACGTTATGTTGGATACGTTGTCCATCATGTAATCGGCAATGCGCAGCAGCGCCGATTCGTTTCTCACGTTATGCCGCTGCACGATATCTCTCACGATGAGCGTTTTGAAGACATTGGAGAGATATTGATAACGCTGCTCCTGCAGTGGATAAGGGTAGGAGCCGGACATACCGCCGGTTCTCGCGTACTCATCGAAGTCGCGGTCGACCTCGCCCTCGTCGCCATAGAGTCGATACTCCTCAAACGAGAATGGGAAAACCTCGATCTCAAACGTACGCCCCGTAAAGAGCGTCGACAGATCGCTCGACAGCAAAAAGGCATTCGATCCGGTAATGAATATGTCGTACTGCTCGGATGCGTGAAGGCTATTGATCGCACGCTCAAAACCGTCGCACATCTGAACTTCATCGATAAGCAGAAAGTTTTGTTTGCCGGATACTCGATGCTCTTTTACATAGGCGAGCAGCGCGTGATACTCGAGCAGGTTCTCGAACTCATCGAGGTTGTAGTTGATATGGATGACATTCGAATTGGACAGATTTGCCTCCACGTAATCGCGGAGGGCCTCGAGCAATTTTGATTTACCGCTACGACGGATGCCCGTGATGACCTTGATGTCCGGCACGCCAATAAGACTCGTCAACGTGTCCATATATGACGTTCTATTGATGAGTTTCATTGGGGCCTCCTCGCGGTCTTTTATCGCTATTCCTCAAAACTGAAAAATTTTCAGTTTTGAGGAATAGGCTCTATAGCGAATATACCTCGCGAAAGACCGAGCTGCCTTAATCCTATTCCTCAAAAACGAAAATTTTTCAGTTTTGAGGAATAGGGCGCTGGCAACCCATTCCCCAGATAGGCGAAACCCTCCCCGGCACAGGCCGAGGAGGGTCTTGTTGTCATGTCTATCTTTGGGCGCGAACGCCCCGCGCTACAGCCCGCGAATGCGCACGGCCTCGGGCGGAAACTCCTGCTCGCCGGCATCGGTCTTAATGGTCGCGCGACCCCAGATGTCCAGGCCCGCAAACACACCGACCGCAAGCGGCAAGCCGTTGGGCGACACCGCCGCAACTTGGCGGCCCAGCAGCGGCACCATGTCGAAGTACTCGCCCAACACGGGGGCCAGCGGACCGGCAGCGCCCTGCGGCGTGTTGGCAACAACCGCCCAGGTGTCCACACGGGTCAGCACGGCGGCGGCCAACTCCTCGACCAGCGCTTCGTCAGCCACGTCCACACCAAGCTCGCCCAGCGCCGAACGCTCAATATCCACCGTCACGGCACCGAACATGCCCGCAGCACCGGCACCGCCGTTCACGGCAACACGCGCGAGCGACGTCTCAAACGCAGGCGCACCGCACACGATATCGCTCGGCCACTGGATACCCACCTTACCGGCAAGGCCCAACCCCGGCGTCGAAGCCGTGCCCACGAGCGCGTCCATCATGCCCTGTCTCTTATACACATCTGACGCTGCCG
>UQIQ01000075.1 GCA_900541185.1 uncultured Collinsella sp. | reverse complement strand
TAAGTCGTCGGCAGCGTCAGATGTGTATAAGAGACAGTTGCTGACCGTTGCCGAGTGCCCGGTCTTTGTAGGCGTGGGCGGCGGAACTACGACCGGTAAGCGCTCCGTACAGATGGCAGCCGTCTCCGAGATGCAGGGTGCGGCGGGCTGCGTGGTCAACTCCCCCGCCACTGCCGAGATGGTCGAGCACATCACCAACATCGCCGACATCCCCGTCATCGCCACGGTCGTACGTTGCGACGATGATGCGCATGCCAAAGTGCGCGCCGGAGCCAAGATTCTCAACATCGCCGCCGGCAAAAACACGCCCCAGGTCCTACGTGAACTGCGCGAGCACTATCCCAACCTGCCGCTCATCGCGCCGGGCGGCAAGACGCCCGAGAGCATCCGCGAGACCATCGCCGCCGGTGCCAACGCCATCATCTGGACGCCGCCTTCGGCCCAGCAGCTACAGACCGACATGATGCAGCGCTACCGCAAGATGAAGGAAGACGCCACGCCCGTCATCTCGCGCGACGATGTGCCCATTATCGACCAGGTTGCCGCCGCCGAGGTCAGTCAGGTCGAGAACATGAATCCCGACGTGCCGATTCCCGACGAGGTTATCGAACGCGTCGCTTCGATCCACGATCATATCGAGGAGCGTCGCGCCAACCGTGGACTCAAGCCGTCACTGCATGGCTTCTTCTTCCGCGGCAAGAAACGCTAGCCGCAACAGCAAGGCCCGCCCCACAAACGTGAGGCGGGCCGTTTTCGTTTGAGCAATCGTGCGCGACGTGATGGGTCAAGTTAATCCACGCGCTTGTCGCCCATAAAGAAGAGCGCCACCGTGCCAGGTCCGGTGTGCGAACCGATCAGAGCACCGATATTGTTGATCTCAATCTTGCCTTTGAGCTGCGGAACTTGTTCCTCAATCAGCGCCGCAACGGCCTCAGCGTCCTCGCGGCACGCCGAATGGGACAAGATGCACTTACCCGAATAATCCGCACCGTCCTGCACGTGCGCCATCATGGTCTTAGCCATCTCGGAAATCGCGCGCTTCTTGGTGCGAATCTTCTCACGTGGCGACAGCCCACCTTCGCAATCGACCGTCATAAGTGGGCAAATCTTAAGCGCCGTGCCGATGATTGCGCTCGCGGCCGAAATGCGACCGCCGCGCAGGTAGCTCGACAGATCGGTCGAGAAGAACCAGTGGTGAAGGTTGAGTTTATGCTCCTCAATCCAAGCGGCCGTCTCGTCGAGCGAAGCGCCGCTATCGCGCACGTCGGCGGCATATTCCAGCAATAGGCCAAAGCCCGAAGACGCCCCCAGCGAATCGATGACGCGCACCTTGCCGCCCTGGGGATAGCGATCCGCGAGCATCTGCGCCGCAACGCAAGCCGAACCATACGTACCCGAAATGCCCGACGACAACGTCAGGTGCAGCACGTCTTTACCCTCGGCAACAAACGGCTCCCAAAACTCCTCGTACTCACCCACGCTCACCTGAGACGTCTTGGGCATGGCGCCCGCGGCAATCTGGGCAAAAAACTTGTCCGGCGTAATCGACTGATACAGATCGTCCGTATGGACAACATCGTCGATCTCGTAATGAAAATACGCGACAGGAATATTGCGCGAGTCAAAGAACTCCCGAGTTCGGTCGGCGGCAGATTCACAGGTCAGGACAAAATCACTCATATGAGGCTCCTTACGTATTGCTGCGCAAATTATCGCACAGTGAGCCTACATACGGTACATATGTCCACTATTTACCAAATCGAACCAAAAATAGCGAACATCTTTACCACCATCGTCTCCACCGACCCCACGCATAAATATCTGAGAAAACACCCTCTGTCGTCTCCACTCAACCGCCATATCTACCTCAACTAAATCGATTTACCAAACCGTTCAGCCGACAATTCAGCCGCTGGCGCAAAATCGAAACAAAAGCGGCGCATACTGATAAACGTTTGACGCCGTTTATCAGTTTTACCAGCCCCATCGGAAGGTGTTTCATGGTCGCATTCGATCGCAACCCGCAAGACTTTAAGTATCTGCGCCTGCTGTCGAGACAGTTCCCCACTGAACAATCCGTATTTACCGAAATTATCAACCTCTCGGCCATCCTCAACCTACCCAAGGGCACCGAGCATTTTATGAGCGACGTGCATGGCGAGTACGAAGCCTTTATGCACATCCTCAACAACTGCTCGGGCGTCGTGCGCGAGCATGTCGACGAAATTTTTGGCGACACGCTCTCCTTTGACGAAAAGGGCGAGCTGTGCACGCTCATCTACTACCCGCGCGAGAAGATCGACCTGGTCCGCAGCCAGCGCGAGGACTCGCCAACTTGGTACAAGACGATGCTTGACCAGCTCATCATGGTCGCTCGCTCGCTTTCAAGCCGCTACACGCGCTCCAAGGTGCGTAAGGCCATCCCGCGCGACTACGCCTATATCATCGACGAGTTGTTGCACACGCACCCGGACGAGAACAACTATCGCGTGCGCTATCACGAGCGCATCGTGGAGTCCATCCTGGAGACCGCCAGCGCCGACGACTTTATCGAGTCGCTCGCCTCGCTCATCAAGCGCCTGGCCGTCGACCACCTGCACCTGGTGGGCGACATCTTCGACCGCGGCGGCGGCGCGGCCAAGATTATGGACCGTCTGCTCACCTACCATTCACTCGACATCCAGTGGGGCAACCACGACCTACTGTGGATGGGCGCTGCGGCCGGTGAGCCCGCCTGCATCGCCACGGTGTTGCGCAACAACCTACGCTACGACAACTACGAGATCCTGGAGAACGACTACGGCATCTCGCTGCGTGAGCTTGTCGCCTTTGCCGATGCCACCTACACCGCCGGTGAGTCCATCACCCCGCTGATCAAGGCCATCAACGTGCTGCTCTTTAAGCTCGAGGGCCAGATTATCCAGCGCCACCCCGAGTTCGATATGACCGACCGCCTGTTACTCGACAAGATCGACCACGACACCGGCACGGTCACGCTCGCCGACGGCAGCGTGTGGCCGCTCACGACCAACGACTTCCCCACCGTCGACCCGGCGGACCCCTACACGCTCACGCCCCAGGAGCAGCACATCATCGACAAGCTCGTGTCCGAGTTTGTCACCGCCGATCACCTGCATCGCCATATCGATTTCCTCTACACCCACGGCTCGATGTACAAGGTCGCCAACGGCAACCTGCTCTTCCACGGCTGCGTTCCACTCAACGAAGACGGCACCTTCAGCAGCATGAACTGCCTGGGCACC
The DNA here is from genome assembly GCA_900541185.1 of uncultured Collinsella sp. Classification (GTDB taxonomy): domain Bacteria; phylum Actinomycetota; class Coriobacteriia; order Coriobacteriales; family Coriobacteriaceae; genus Collinsella. Next base: position 3,434 of record UQIQ01000075.1, on the reverse strand, counting down.
TGGCACGCTGGCCGCGATTATCTCGATTTTTGCGACCACATCGCCCGCCGCGCGTGGCGCGTGGGCGACCGCGATGCCCTCGACTGGATGTGGTACCTGTGGATTGGCTTCAATTCACCCGCCAGCGGACGCCTGGTGCGTACCTTTGAGCGCGCCTATATCGCCGATAAGAGCACCTGGGTCGAGCCGATGGACCCGTACTTTACGCTTACCAAGTCGCCCTCGGTCTGCGATGATATCATGCGCGAGTTTGGCGTCGCGCCCATGGCATGCTCGCCGACCGGCCACATCATCAACGGCCACACGCCCGTTAAAACCACCAAGGGCGAGCAGCCCATCCGCGCCGAGGGCAAGCTGCTGGTCATCGATGGCGGCTTCTGCCGCGCTTACCATCCCAAGACGGGCATCGCCGGCTATACGCTCATCTCGAGCTCGCGCGGCTGCCGCCTCAAGTCGCACCGGGCCTTTACGACGGTTGCCGAGGCACTCACGCGCAACGTGGACATCGAAAGCGAGACCAACCGTTTTGACCAAGCGGATCGTCGCCGCATGGTGAGCGACACCGATACTGGCGCCAAGATTCGCAGCCAGATCCAGGATCTGCGCCAGCTGCTCGATGCATATAGAAACGGTGCTATCGAAGAGCGCGTCTAGCCCCACCCGCGGGGATTGGCTAAACTTGCTGAGTTTGTCATCCCCACGGCGTCCCCGCGCCACCCTAAGGCAGGTACCATGCAAAAGCTCCTTGCGCAGATCATGAAATTTGGCGTCGTCGGTGTCATTGCCACGGTTATCGACTTTGGCATTATGAATCTGCTCCACTACGGTCTGGGCCTCAACATCCTAATTGCCAACACCAGCGGCTTTATCATCTCACTCATCTTTAACTACCTCGCAAGCATGAAGTACGTGTTTGCGCACAAGGAAGGCATGAGCCGCCGCCGCGAGTTCATCATCTTTGTCGTGCTTTCCGTGATCGGTTTGGTGCTCAACGACGGCATCGTGCTGGCGCTCAACACCGGCCTGGGATTCGAGGCCAATATCGCCAAGATCTGCGCCACCGCGCTTGTCATGGTCTACAACTTTGTGACCCGAAAGATCTTCCTGGAGGGCGACGAGACCAAATAGCTCGACACCCCCGCAGCATTACGGCGCCCACGGACGATGCGCACTCAGCGCAGTATCGTCCGTGGGCGCCGCTCGTTTACGGGAAGATTTGCAACGTTTGCGGATTGTCTCTTGCAAATTTGACGAGTTCGTATAGTTCTTGGCAAAGCCCTTACGTTTCCCATGCAAAAGCTCTAAAGTATCCTCTGCTCGATTCGTCAGTGCATTGGATGTGATTACGTGCGCAAGGCACTGGCACAACCTCATACCAAGCAGTTCCTCAAGTTCGCTGTCGTGGGACTTATCTCCTTTGGCATCGACTGGGGCATGCTCATTGCGCTCGTCGAGCTGTTCCACCTCGACTTTTTGATGAGCACCACGATCTCGTTTATCACGTCCGTCGTGGTTAACTACTGGCTCAGCATGAAGTACGTGTTCGACCATCGCGAGGGCATGAGCCGCAAGCGCGAGTTCACGATCTTCACCATCCTGTCGGTAATCGGTCTGGGCCTCAACGACCTGTACATGTTTGTGGGCGTCACGTTTTTGAGCATCGGCTACCAGGCCATGAAGGCCATCGCAACGTTCCTCGTCACCTGGTACAACTACTTCAGCCGCCGCTTCTTCCTCGAGGGTGCACGGTCGTAGTCGATTCACTATTTGCTTGAATGTATAACCGGTTGGAATTCCCGTTCCAACCGGTTTTTTGTTTGCCGAGAGACCCGGCGACCCAGTCCTCTACGCATGAAAAACGGGTAGCCCGGATGTTTGTCCGAACCGCCCGTCTGGCGCGCTATGTCGAGGCCTCTAGCCTGTCACGTAATACCAAACCACGTTGTCGCCGTTGGAGAGAACATAGTTGCTGCACGCCGTCATGGGCGATGTGCCGTTGACGGAGTACATCCAGCCGCTCGTGCCGCCGTGCTGTTTCTCGGCCAAACCGCCAATCGCGGAAACGTACGTGCCGTACGACGAGCCGTGTGCGTTGACAGAAAGGCCCAGCGCGCACAGGGCATCGTAGACAGTAGCGCCTTCGTTAAAGGTAAAGGTGCCACCAGAGGACACAGGATTGCCCACAGCGCTCGATGTGACCGAAACCGTTACCGTGACGTAGCTAGGCTGCTGCGAGCTGCCCCGGTCGCCAGTAGAGGCGTTGCCGCTATCGGGGGCAGAAGATGCCCCGCTGGATGAGGAGGAAGCGCCAGGCGTAGAGCCGGCCCCGTCAGAAGAAGTCGAGTTCTGAGAAGTCGACTGATTGCCGTCGGTCTTTTTATTGCTGCTCTTCTCTCCAGACTTCTTGCCATCCTTGTCTTCGGACTTTTTGCCATCCGAGCCCTTGTTTGATTCCTTGTCCGAAGACTCGGACTCCTTCTTAGAGTCAGATTCATCCGAACCCTTAGACTCGTCGTTCGCACCATCCGAAGATTTGGAATCCTTGGAGCCAGCTTTACCCGAAGCGGCGGTCGAGTCAGACCCCTTGGCGTCCTTCGCGACGACGCTCTCCCCCGTCACGGTCTGAACGATCCAGTCAATGGACCAGGCGCCGCTCTCGGAAGGATGGACGAAGCCCAGCGATATGACAATCAGCGCAACGCACGCGGCGGTCAGGACGCCAGTAAGCGCCTTGCGACGAGAGGCGGACGCCGCCGAAGCGGCGCCCTGTTGCTTTGCATCGTCGAACTGAATGAACGAGGAATCTGGTTGCTTGGGGTCAGCGTCCTTGGATTTATTGGACACAGCCCTCACCTACCGACGTTTGGTGAACACGAACACGCCGACGATGGCGAGTCCGATGACGCCGGCGGCAACGCCAACAATGGCGAGCGGATTGGTGCCAGTCTCCTGCTCGGAAGCACTAGAGGACTTCTTAGCAGTGGTCGTGGAAGCAGCACCCGTATCGGACTTGCTGTCCTTCTTGTCAGACTTCTTGTCAGACTTCTTCTCGTCCTTCTTATCGGACTTATCGGAGCCCTTCTTGTCGGACTTGTTTTCCTTGGTCTCGGTCTTGGTCGACACCGTCGTCTTGGTCACCGGCTTCTGACCCGGGGCGACAGCGCCGCCAGCCTGCTGGCCCTTCGTGCCGGAGCCGGAACCCGTGCCAGTGCCAGCGCCAGCGCCGGAACCGTTGCCAGCGCCACCGTTGCCACCATTAGTGCCAGAACCGCCATTACCGCCAGGGTTAACGGCATTCTTGGTCCACTTGGCATACAGCGTCAGGTCGGCCGTTACCGGCGTGCTAAAGTCATACGCCTGCGTGCAAGCCTCATCGGTATACCAACCTGTCTCTTATACACATCTCCGAGCCCACGAGACTCGACGTCATCTCG
>UQIQ01000074.1 GCA_900541185.1 uncultured Collinsella sp. | reverse complement strand
GCGACGGGGGCGAGGCGAATGGCTGAGCGGTATCGATACGCTGGTTCAACGGTATTATATTGACCACATAGATTTTTAACTTGCATTTCTACCCGCCCTTTTCGTAGAGTCGCCGATACGTGCTTAGCGCACCCTCGGCGCGTCCGGCAGGCTTTGCGAAATGGGATCCAGGAGACTTCGGCGCAGCATCATCTTGCGGAATGCTTCTAATGAGCCTCCCATCCTTCAAAAACAGAATCTCATCGCACAGCCTATCGACCGAATCCAAGATGTGGGATGACATGATGATGCACGTACCAGAATCGGCCAGCTTCCTGAGAATCTCGGAATGCAAGTCCACCCTGCTGGGGTCGAGCGCGTTCATGGGCTCATCTAATAGAAGGTACCGCGCGCCCGTCGCATACGCAATCGCCAGGGTAAGCTGCTGCTTCATGCCCTGGCTCAGAGTGCGGATCCTCATCTTCGCGAACTCGCCTATCTGCGTTTGTTCCACTATCTCTTCGATATCGCGAGCATGCGGCCACATATCGCAAACCATCTTGAGGTGATCTTCCGCACGCAATCCGGGATACAGCAGCGTCCCCTCACCAGGTGCATAGAAGATCATAGAACGGACCTCTCTCGCACCCGTACCCTGCACCTCATCCAGAACGATGCTCCCGTCCACGCGAGGACCCGGCAAACCTGCCATCGCACGCAGCAACGTCGTCTTTCCATGCCCGTTCGGAGCGACGAGACCGTAGACCGTACCCGGGGCAAACTCAGCGTTCACCGAATCTACGAGCACCTTCTTTCCATAAGAGATCGTCAGCGTTTGAAGGTCAATCATCGAGATCATCCCCTTTCGATCTTTGGAACACTCAGGCGCACCATCAACGGAGATACGGCGCCCAAGACCACCAGCAGAGCGCCCGATGCGCCGACGACCTCTCCAAAAGGCATCGCGTTCGTCCCTCGCCCAAGGAACCCAATCGTCCCCACCTGGGAAGCGGGATCAAACGAGGCGAATGGAGCCAGCAGCGCGACGCCCATGCCCACGCTTTCAACATGAGCGCTCAACGAACCCAACACCAAGAGAACCGCGCAAACCATTCCGGTGACAACGGGGTTGCGGCTAATCGCTGCTGTCAACGCAGCGACGACGGAAATCACGCCGTATGCCATGACCAGCAACGGAATACTGCACAACACCGCCTCCCCCACCATGGACGTTGTCGAAGCTCCCGCCCGAATGAGAGCGACGGGATACTCCGATCCACCCGCACCGTTCTTAATCACGGACACAACGACAGCGGGAACCATCGACACCAAAAGCAGCACCAAGCCAAGCAGGAGAGCCAGCGCAACAGCCGTCAGAAAACGCACATGCGCTGTTGCGGGGATCTGGAGAACCAGAAGGGAACGACACTGCAGGTGGGTGCACGCGAGCGATGTGACAACCACGGGCAACAGCAAAAATAAGGAGGGAAGCGCTGCCTGGAGATACGAAAGGAGGATTAATGGGGGCATCTTCGTACTTAACTCGTAAACCTTGGGGTCCGGCAAGCTCGCGATCGACTCAAGCAGAAGGGCGCGCGCCTCCGCACGAGAAGGAGTCTCCGGCTCGATTCCGATCGATTGCAGGAGAGTCGCATCTGCCGCGCCCAGCTCACCTCGAGCGCGCTCGTACGTCGCAAGGCTTCGAAACCCCTCCGCAGGCATAGGCGCGTACACGAAACCCGAAAGAGCATCCCGCATGTCTTCCAGGGCCGCTTTGCCCTCGACGTCCATATTCGCAGCGTTCTGCTCTAGATACCGATCTATTGAACGGAGCTCCCCATCCCTATACCGAACAGCGGAAACGTTATCAGCGTCAGGAAACATCTCGACCAGAGCCGGGGCCAGCATCGTCGTCGACATTGCAATCGCGCATACGGCGAGGGCAGGAGAACGCAGGAGCAGTTTCCCCATCGTTCTTACGTATGCAACGGCGGAGGCACAAGCGCTCGAACGAGTTGCCGTTCTCGATGCAGTGAAGGAACCTCTCTCAAGACAAATCGGGGATATCGGGCACGCGCAGCCGCTCTTTCCAGCAACGCAAAGCAGGCTAATTGCCAGCACCTCGATCCCGATTGCGCATACGAGGGCAATCGCGCCACGCTCGAAGCAAAGTCCAGGCAGATTCACTATCTGCGTTGTCGGGTACGGGCTATAGGCGCCGACGGTCAACTCAGTGTTCGCATACGTAAGGGGATTCAACAGGGCGAACTCACGTAAAGCGATGGATCTTCCGTAATACCCGGGAACCATCGTCACCCCCATCAGGGCACATACGAACACGATTCCAAGCGTAGGGTTATTGGCAATCTTCACGGCAAGGTGAACGACAAGCGAGATGAACGCTGCCACCAAGAATTGCAAGATGGCCGTCTGCGCGAACACCAGCCAAGCCGGTTTGATAACCGGAGTCGCATATTGAACGTAGCCTATCGGATAGAACGGCGAGCCCGGGCCATTCTTCACAAGCGCGGCGATTATCCCTGGAAGATTGATGGCGAGGACGGCAAGCATTGCAAAAACACTCGCCCATACGCTCGATGCAACAAGTCTACCCAGCTCGCCCATCGGTGCCTGGATGATGAGCTTTTCACGTTTGTTAAGACGCGCGGCAAGGAACGAGACGGCAACGGCCGTTGCGGCCCATAGCAAGTACTCCTTCGATCCGTCATAAAAGGAGTACGCTCCATCCGATACCTGCAGAAACGGAAGCAGAGTAGAGAGCGGCGCCAAGACAAGACGCCCCGCGGCAAGAGGGTACAGAAGCGCGGGCATGCTTGATGAAGAGGTATAGACACCCTCCTCCCCCGCATTCACAAGCGCATCCGCATAGGATGCTGACAATTCCTGCTCAACACGGGTTATTCCCGACTCGAGGTATTCGACCCGTCCGTCGATGCCAGCCGCGCTCCTGAAGACGGGCAAAGCACAAAGAACCATCAGCGCAACAACGGCAACACAGAGCGACCTGGAGGAGATGAGCGACCTAAAGATTGCCTTCGAGATTTTGAGCATACGTATCACCAGCTCGTTTCAACACGATTCAGCTCGATGCGCGGGGTTACGATTGCAGCATGCTGTGATTACTTGCCGGCAAAGTCAATTTAACATAAACTGTTAAAAAGTATCCTGAGATTTTTAAATTCTTCGGAGGTTGTTATGAGTTCTGACAATCGCACTCCCCGGCTTCATTCCTTCCGTATCGCGTGTGCGATAGCCTCTACAGCCCTTTGCGTCACCGCCATCGCACAAGTGGCGTTCTCCTTAAAGCCAGCAATCGAAGTGCTCAACAACCCTGTAATTGCAGACTCCCCCGCGTATCCAGCCCTTGCGATCTCGACATTGGCCCCTGCCGTCATCGGTATCGCTACGACCGTCCTCAGCGCCGTTCTCGTGTGGACGATCAAGAGCGGAGACCCCTTCAAGAAAGGGTCTGCGACATGCTTGAAGGTGCTCGGCATTCTCTTCATTGTTCAAGCTGCCACCAGCCTCTACGCCGGCTCACTCGAAGCCTCCGTCTCGATGTTTGGCGGCGAGGGGACCGTCGGCGCCCAAGAGATCGCTTCATCATTCGACTGGACCTCTCTGGTTCTCGGCATCGTCTTGTTCATGCTTTCCCAGCTCTTCCTATACGCTCGGGAGCTGTACCTCGACTCCGACGAGATTGCGTAAGGAAACGTCATGCCCGTAATTGTTCGCCTCGACAAGATCATGGCCGAGCGAAAGATTTCCTCGAACGAACTTGCCGAAAGGATTGGAACCACGCCCGTGAACCTGTCCCGTATTAAAAAAGGGCATATTCGCGGCATTCGTTTCAACACGCTCGAGCAGCTATGCCTCGCCCTTCGTTGCCAACCTGGAGACCTTCTCGAAGTCATGAGCGAAGAGGATGCCCGAAAGGAGTTCGGACTCGATTGATCCGCCGAGGACTAGAGGGCGCGACGAGACTCGTCCCCGCGTTCAAGAGTCCATCGAGACGCTCCAAGTGTTCGGCTACGGCATCACCGAGCCGGACGACCGAAATATCGTCATACGCGACGTGAAGACGATCAGTTGGCTCTTCCCCGTGTGGACTGCCCCCTTACGCTCATGTTGCAGGCATGTAACGCCGCAGCGAGCGCGCCTTTTTTGCGCCAGACAGGTACAATGATGAACACTGTACCGTAGCGGAGCGCCCCGCGCGCGCCGCAATCACGCGAAAGGGTTTCCCATGGCCGAGATCTCGTCCTCCCGTATCGTCATCACCGTCCTTGGCAAGAACCGCCCCGGCATCGTCGCCGGCGTCACCCGTGTCCTAGGCGAGGCCAACGTCGACATCCGCGACATCACGCAGTCCATTATCGAGGACATCTTCACCATGACCATGCTGGCCGATACCGCCGAGTCCAAGCTCGACTTCGCCGAGCTGCAGAAGGCGCTGGCCGAGGCCGGCGAGCTTTCGGGCGTCAACGTGTCCATCCAGCGCGAGGACGTCTTCAACTTTATGTACCGCCTGTAGCGAGCAAGCCGCTGGGGATAGCCTGACGCGCGCATGCCCATGCAAGTCACCCCGATGCGGCCCGGAGAGGAGCGCGCATGGCCTACGACGCCAAGAAAATCTATTACCGCTTCGACGACCACCTGAGCCGCCTGGTCTTGGATTACGAAGCGAGCCGCCAGATTTCGCCCGAAAGCGAAAATCTCTACTATGGCCTGCCGACTGACCCTTATGACGAGGGCCTATTTGTTGAGCACAATGTCAAGCGCGGCCTGCGCAATGCCGACGGCTCGGGCGTGGTCGCGGGCCTCACTCGCATCTCGGATGTGCACGGCTACAACAAGGTCGACGGAAAGGTCGTGCCCGATCAGGGCAAGCTCACGCTTCGCGGCTACAGCATCGAGGATCTGGTCAACAATGCCCAGGCCGAGAATCGCTACGGCTACGAGGAAGTCGCCTATCTGCTTATCACGGGTTCGCTGCCCAACAAGGAAGAGCTCGACGGCTTTTGCGAGCGCCTGGGCGCCTTTAGACATCTGAGCGACGAGTACGTCAAAGAGTTCCCTATGACCACGGTGTCGTCGAGCATCATGAACGTGCTCCAGCGCGCCGTGCTGCTGCTCTACGCCTTCGATGCCGAACCAGACGTGATCACGCCCGAGCACGAAATCGACGTCGCCATTTCCATGCTCGCACGTCTCCCGCGCATCGCCGCCTTCGCACACATGGCCTCGATCGCTAAGCTTCGCGGCTCCGAGGTTCACGTGCCGCACCCCACGCCCGGTCTCTCCACCGCCGAGACCATCCTACAGGTCCTGCGCGGCGGCATGGCGTTCACCCGCGATGAGGCGATGCTGCTCGACGTTATGCTCATGCTGCATGCCGAGCACGGCGGCGGCAACAACTCCACCTTCGCTTGCCGCGTGCTGTCGTCTTCGGCCACCGACCCGTACTCCGCCTACGCCGCGGCCATCGGCTCGCTCAAGGGCCCACGCCACGGCGGCGCCAACGCCAAGGTCGTGTCCATGCACGAGGACATCCGTGCGCATGTTTCCAATTGGGAGGACGAGGACGAGGTCGCAGCCTACCTGGGCAAGATTCTCGACAAGCAGGCCTTCGACGGCACGGGTCTCATCTACGGTATGGGCCACGCCGTCTACACGCTGAGCGACCCGCGCGCCGAGGTGTGCCGCCGTTACGCGCGCACGCTTGCCGCCAAGAAGGACCTAGGCGAGGAGTTCGCGCTCATCGAGCGCATCGAGCGTCTGGCCCCGCAGGTGATGCGCGATCACGGCATGACCAAGCCCATCTGCGCCAACATCGACCTGTACACGGGCTTTATCTACAAGATGCTCGGCGTGCCCGAGACGCTCTTTACGCCGCTGTTCGCCGTCGCCCGCATGGCCGGCTGGTCGGCGCACCGCATGGAAGAGCTCTTCTGCGCGCATCGCATCATCCGTCCCGCGTATCGCCCGGTTATCGAGCCGCTGGAGTACAAGCCGATCGCCGATCGCTAGGACGCGGACCGTTATAGAACCCGAGCGTGGCCAGGGCATCACCGCCCTCGGCCACGCTTTTTATGCCAGTAGAAAGGATCGCAACGAATGATTGTGTTTTCCGATATGGATGGAACGCTGCTGACGAGTGATAAGCAGATGAGCGATACCACCTGGTCGATGCTCGACGAGCTTGCGCGCCGCGGTATTGAGTTTGTGCCCTGCACGGGGCGCCCACTGTCGGGCATCTTTGAGCCCATCCTCGCCCACCCCGCCGTACACTACGCGGTCTGTGCCAACGGTGCCAGCGTCTGGCAGCTCGACGACGACGTGCCCACCGATTCCTCACGTGCTACGCGCATTTTGAGCCGACCGCTCGACCGCGCCATCGCCCACCGCATCCACAGCATCGCCGCCGGCCATGACGTCACCTTCGATATCTTCGCGGACGGGCGGTGCTTCCTCCCCCGCTCGCTCTACACGCGCCTGGACGAATTCTGCGGCGGCGACCCCAACATCGCGGCTTCGCTCAAGCGCACACGAACACCGATCGGCATGGATATCGACAGCAAAATCGACGAGGTCGAAACGCTCGAACGCATCGCCATGTACTGGCACGACCCGGCCGATCGCGACGTCATCGCAGCGGAGCTCGACACGCTCGGAGGCATTGAGGTCACGCGCTCGTACGCCATGAATATCGAGGTCATGGGCGAGGGCGCCACCAAGGGAACGGCCCTCGCGTGGCTATGCGAGCATCTGGACCTGTCTCTTATACACATCTGACGCTGCCGACGACTTAATAGGTGT
>UQIQ01000073.1 GCA_900541185.1 uncultured Collinsella sp. | reverse complement strand
GTACGCTTGAACTGAGAAGGGGGAGGCCTCGCGGCCTCCCCCTTTTTGCGTTTACGGGCTTTTGTCTCACATAGTAGCTGTGTTTTATAACCCTCGTTTGTCGCATCTTCTGTGAACGGGCTACAATAACTTAGTCTGTGCGATATGGAGGTGAACATGGCTGAAGCTGGTATCGGCGTTGATATCGTCGAGATTTCCCGCATGAAATCAATTCTTGAAAAGACGCCGTCGTTTGCTCGGCGTGTGTTTACCGAAGATGAGCGTGCGTATTGCGATGCATCATCGCGTCCCGCTGCTCACTATGCGAGCCGCTTTGCTTCGCGCGAGGCGGTGCTTAAAGCTCTCGGCACGGGTTTTAGTCAAGGCGTTGGTCGCAAGGATGTTTCGGTAACGCGTGATAAACTCGGCAAACCGAAGGCGCTGCTTTCGGGCCGTGCACTCGAGATCGCTCATGAGCTTGGTGTTGTTGAGGTCGCTCTTTCCATTACGCTTACAGGAGACTTGGCCGTTGCGAATGCCATCGCGATTACCGAAGATGCTCGGCCTAAGCCAAAAGATGAAAAGGTGAGCACCAAGAAACGCGTTGCGCAGACATTTAAAGAGGCTCGCTCTGTTTTAGATGAGCTTGAGCAGCTGCAGAATTCAGCATTGACGGAGCACCTGGGCGATGCTTCGCAAGATACGCTAGGAGCATAGATGAAACCGGTTTTGAGTACCGAAGAAGTCGTTCGTCTCGAGGATATCATCGAACGCGAAGGGACTTCGAAGGCCGAGCTTATGGAGCTAGCGGGTGAGTTTGCCGCCAACGAGGTCTTGAAGCTCAATCCCGATCGGGTTCTCGTTCTGGTCGGTTTTGGTAATAATGGCGGCGACGGTTGGGTTGCCGCCGATATCCTGAGCCATAAGGGTGTGGACGTCGATATCGTTTCTCCGGTTGAACCGGATGAGATTCCTGCTGCTCTGGCACGTCATGTTGCTCGTCGTACTGCCGGCCGCGATGTGCACGTTTGCGTCGGCCCCTCGCGTGATGAACTCGAGGTTTTGATCGATAAGGCCGATGTTGTTGTCGATGCCATTTTTGGTACCGGTTTTCACGGGAATCTGCGTGCGCCGTTCTCCATCTGGATTCCTACGGTCAATGAATGCGCCGACTGTGTCGTATCCATTGATGTCCCCTCGGGCCTGAATGCCGAGACGGGCGTTGTTGATGACGACTGCATTCGTGCCGAGCATACGGTGACGATGATTGCGCCCAAGATTGGTTTGTATAGCGCCGATGGCCCTGAGTATGCTGGCGATTTGATCTGCGGCAATCTTTACGACCGTCTTGACGAGGTCATCGATGATGTCGACCACGCCGCCGAGATTGTCGAGCCCGGTGACTTAGTTGATTACTTTGCTCCACTACCTACGAATATCGATAAGTATTCCCGTGGCTCTGTGCTTATTGTCGCCGGATCTGCGCAATATCCTGGTGCTGCCATTATGGCGGCCAAGTCTGCAGCTCGCGCGGGTGCTGGTTACGTGGCAGTCGCGGCTCCTGACGCCTGCGCCAATCTTATTCGCATGGCACTTCCTTCGATTCCCGTCTTTGCTATTCCGTCTGATTCCCGCGGCTCCTTTGGCGCCGCTGCGCGCATGACGGTGTGCGAGATTGCAAAGAAGTACAGCTGCGTACTGTGCGGTCCCGGTATGACGACATCTGCCGGCGCTATGCAGGTGGTTTCGGGCTTGCTCGAGCTTGATGTGCCGCTTATTTTGGACGCCGATGCACTCAACTGCCTTGCTAAGATTGCCATTGACGGTATTGATAGTAATCCCGAGATGTATCGTCGCGAGCAGCCGTTGGTTATGACGCCGCACTATCGTGAGCTTTCGCGTCTGGTTGCCGGTGACGAGGTGAACGACCTTGGTACCGCGATTGCGGCCGCGCAGAAGGTTGTCTGGGCTGCAGGCTCCGACAATCTGGTGGTCATTGCCAAGGGGCCGACGACGGCTATCTGTGGCGTTGAGCGTGTGTTGCTGCCGCTCTCGGGTCCGGCTTCTCTAGCAACTGCCGGTTCGGGTGATGTTCTCGCGGGTATTTTGGCCGGCACGCTTGCCACCATGCGCGACGAGATGGATCGTTGGGAGTTGCTGTATTCGTACGCCGTCGCACTTCACAGCTACGCCGGTTTTGCCGCGGCGACGGAGTATGGTGAGAAGAGCGTTATCGCGACCGATCTTATCGACTTGATCGGTCCTGCCATGGAGCTGGCGGCAAAGGATGCGCTCGAAGATCTGGGAATCATGGACGAAGGGTCGGATGACTAATCATGAATAAAGCCGATTTGACGCGCTGGTCCTGGGTCGAGATCGACCGTGGGGCGCTCCGTCGTAACACGAGGGCCTACAAGAACTTGCTGAATCCACGTCAGCGCCTGTGCTGCGTGGTCAAGGCCGATGCTTATGGCCATGGAGCTGTTGAGTGCGCCAAGATCATGTATTCGGCCGGTGCCGACATGTTTGCCGTGGCGACGGTTAACGAGGGCGTTGAGCTCCGACAGGGCGGGATTACGAAACCCATCCTCATCCTAAGCGAGCCGCCTATCGAGGCCATTCCGACGTTGCTCGAGTTTGATATCATGCCCTCGGTCTATACGTCCGACTTTGCTCTTGCGTATGGCGAATGTGCCGTCGCGGCGGGCAAAGTGGGCAAGTATCATCTCGCCATCGAGACGGGCATGAATCGTATCGGCGTTCACTACACGCAGGTGCTCGACTTTGTCCGCGGTATAAATTTCCATCGCGGTATTCAGTGCGACGGCGTATTTACGCACTTCGCCACGGCCGATGAACCTTCGGGCTGGGACTACAAACTGCAGTGTCAGCGCTTTACCGAGGCCGTTCAGGCCATTAAGGATGCGGGCTTTGAGTGCGGTATCGTGCACTGCGCCAACACGCCGTCCTCGATGCTCGACCCTTCGATGCATTTTGATATGATTCGCGCCGGCGTTGGCTTGTATGGAATGCAGCCGTGCGAGCTGAGTGGCCGCGTGATGCAGCTTGATCCCGTTATGAGCGTCCATGCGCGTGTGACGCGCGTGGCACACCCTGCGATGGGTGAGGGCGTGGGCTACGGTTTTACCTACCGCGTACCGCGTACGCGCGTTCAGATCTGCACGCTGCCGATCGGTTATGCCGATGGCCTATCGCGTACGCTTTCCAATCGTATGGATGTGCTGTATCGCGGCGAGCGCGTGCATCAGGTTGGCAATATCTGCATGGACCAGTTTATGGTCGCCATTCAGTCCAACCCGGCACACGAGATTCCCGAGGCCGAGTATGGTGACGAGATGATTATTGTCGGCCGCGATGGCGATGCCGAGATCACTATGGACGAGATGGCCCGACTGCGCGGAACGATTAACTACGAGGTCGCCTGCGGCTTTGGCATGCGTCTCGACAAGGTCTACGTGTAGGAGCCGCTATGGGCGTCATGCACATCCCCGGCCATACCCATCAGGCACCACGTGAGGTCGCACTCGAGGAAATTGAGGCCGTTCTGGGCGATTGTCACCTCTGCCAGCTCTACCAGTCGCGTCACAATATCGTGTTTGGCGTGGGAAACCCCCGCGCTCGTGTGATGTTTATTGGCGAGGCGCCGGGCCGCAATGAGGATTTGCAGGGCGAGCCCTTTGTGGGGGCGGCAGGCGAGGACCTCAACGGCATTTTGTCGCTGGCGGGGCTCAAACGCGAAGACGTCTACATTGCCAACGTGCTTAAGTGCCGCCCGCCGGGAAACCGCAATCCACGTCCCGAGGAAGTGCTGGCTTGCTCGCCGTTTTTGCGTGAGCAGATTCGAAGCATCTGGCCCGATATTATCGTGACGCTCGGCAACCCCGCGACGCACTTTGTGCTTAAGACCGAGATTGGCATTACTAAGCTGCGCGGCAGGTTCCACCAGATGGGGCATTTTGTAGTAATGCCCACGTTCCATCCGGCAGCAGCGCTACGCAATCCGGCGTGGCAGGAACTGCTGGAGGAAGACTTTAAGATGCTGGGCGACTATCTGGAGCGACATCCCGCACCAGAGGACGCCTCGGAATAATAAGGAGCATATATGTCCCTGGAGCGCCTGGGGGTAGGTACTTACAAAACGACTTGCGCTGCCGATACGGAGTACTTTGGCGAGCTAATTGCACCGTGCCTTGAGGACGGCGATGTGCTCATCCTGACCGGTGGCCTGGGGGTGGGCAAAACTCACTTTACCAAGGGCGTCTCGCGCGGGCTGGGCGATGAGCATATGGTTACGAGCCCTACGTTTGCGCTCATGGCCGTTCATGATCAAGGCCGTATTCCGCTGTTTCACTTTGATCTATACCGTCTGGAGCATGCCTACGAGCTCGAGGATACGGGCATTTTCGATGTACTGGGCTATGAGGGTGCTTGCCTGCTGGAATGGGGCGAACAATTCCAAGACGAGCTGACGGATGAGTATCTTTCGGTGACGCTCAAGCGTGATGAGGGCGACAGTGATGTGCGAACGATAACGCTCGAGGCGCACGGTGACCGCGCAATGGAGCTTTCCCATTTGATTGATAAGGCTGTACAAGATGAGCTTGCATAACGACAACGCGCTGGTGGTGGCGCTCGATACCTCGACCGACATGCTTGCCTGCGCGGCAAGCTGGATTGATGGGCAGACGGGCGAGACGAAGCTCGTGAGTGGCGACCACATGTGTCGCCGGCACGCCAACGTTGAGCTCGTGAATACCGTTGATGGCGTGCTGGCTCAAGTCGGTCTGGATCGCAGCGATGTTGGTTGCTACGTGGTCGGCCGCGGCCCGGGGTCGTTTACGGGTGTGCGCATCGGCATCTCCACTGCCAAGGGCCTCGCGCGCGGTGCCAATGTTCCGCTGCTGGGCGTGTCGACGCTCGACGCTTGCGCTTGGACGGCGTGGAAGGCTGGCGTGCGCGGCAAGCTTGGTATCTTGGCCGATGCCATGCGCGGTGAGGTATATCCGGCACTATATATGCTGGGCGATGAGGGTCCCGAGCGTCAATTTGAGCGCGAACACGTGGTCAAGGCCGCCGTGGCGCTCGATGAGTGGCGCCGAGCAGCGGACTGGGACCAGGTTCAGCTGACCGGTGACGGTCTCGTGCGCTATGGCAAGCTGCTGGGTGAGGACGAGACCGCCCGCTGCGTGGAGCGCGACCTGTGGTGGCCTTCGGGCGAGGGCTTGCTGCTCGCGCACGCTGCGGGTGACGGCGATCCGGCTCGCGTCCTGCCGATTTACACGCGCCTTTCGGATGCCGAGGAAAACGAGCGCAAGCGTCTTGGTCTTGCCGAGAGTGCGCAGAGCGAAATTACGGGCGTTGCCGATGAGCTCGCCGGTCGTCATCTGCAGTTCCGTCCCATGGGCGCGGCGGATGCCGAGGGCGTGAGCGCGCTAGAGGCTGCCTGCTTTGAAGGTGCCGGACACGAGGCGTGGACGCCGGGCATGTTCCTGTCCGAACTGGGCGAGGACGTCGCTGCGCCGCGTAGTTGGTGGGTGGCACACGACGACGGCAAGCTGCTGGGCCTTGCCGGCGGTATGGTCGTGGACGGTGATGTGCAGATTCTGGATGTCGCCGTCGACTCGGCACATCGCCGTGAGGGCATTGCCCGCAAGCTGCTGTCGCATGTGAGCTATGATGCCCAGATGCTCGGCTGCACCACGGCTTCGCTCGAGGTCGAGGACGGCAACGAGGACGCGATTGCGCTCTATGCCGCTCTGGGCTTTACCGAGGTGGGTCGTCGTCGTGGCTACTACGGTGTCGGCAAAGACGCCATCGTCATGACGGCCCCACTTCCCCTCGTACTTCCGGTCGATAACGCCTCGCCCGAGCCGACGGCAGCCGAGCAACGCGTATGGCCGCTGCCTGCGCCTGGGCGCTCCGAGGGGGAGCGCGCCGAAATTGAGCGCCGCCGCCTGGTGCTCGCTATCGAGAGTTCCTGCGACGAGACGGCCGTGGCGATTATCGATGCGGATGGCAATATGCTGGCCAACCAGGTGTCGACACAGATTGATTTTCACGCCCGCTTTGGCGGCGTGGTGCCCGAGATCGCCTCGCGCAAACACGTTGAGGTGATTGTGAGTGTCGTGGATGCGGCGCTCGAGGATGCCGCAGCATCGCTTGGTCTTGAGGGTGGAGCCATTGCCCCCAGCGAGCTTGCCGCCGTGGGCGTGACACAGGGTCCGGGCCTGGTGGGCGCGCTCGTGGTTGGCGTCGCCTTCGCCAAAGGCTTTGCCTACGCTGCCGGCAAGCCGCTCGTGTGCGTCAACCATCTGGAGGGTCACCTGTTTGCCAACCTGTTGGCGCAGCCTGACCTCAAGCCTCCGTTTATCTTTACGCTTGTCTCGGGCGGGCACACCATGCTTGTGCACGTAAAGGCATGGGGCGACTACGAGGTGCTTGGCGAGACGCTCGACGACGCCGTGGGCGAAGCCTTCGACAAGGTGGCAAAGGCATTGGGCCTGGGCTATCCCGGCGGCCCCATCATCTCCAAGCTTGCCGAGACGGGCAACCCCAAGGCGATTGATTTCCCCCGCGCGCTTAACAGCAGGGGTGACTACCGCTTCTCGCTTTCGGGCCTCAAGACGGCAGTGACGCTCTACATCGAGCAGGAGACCAAGGCCGGGCGCACGATTCACCTGCCCGACCTAGCGGCCTCGTTTGAGGCGGCGGTCTTTGACGTGCAGTACAAGAAGGCCAAAAACGCCCTGCACGCTACCGGGTGCAAGGAGTATTGCATCGGCGGCGGCGTCTCGGCCAACCCGCATCTGCGTGAGATGATGATTAAGAAGCTTGGGCGTCAGGGTATTCGCGTGACGGTGCCGCCGCTTTCGGCATGCACCGATAACGCTGCCATGATCGCGGAGGTCGCCCGCCGTAAATTCGACCGAGGTGAAATCTCGCCGTTCGACGTCGACGCCGATCCGAACATGACGCTGTAGTCGCAAAGGCGCGGTCCCCGACCGGAGGGGCCGGATATAAGGTTTCCTGCTCTACAGTCCTGCGCAAGACGAAGGCCACATTAAGTGGCCTTCTTTGCGTGCGGAACT
>UQIQ01000072.1 GCA_900541185.1 uncultured Collinsella sp. | reverse complement strand
TACGAGATGACGTCGAGTCTCGTGGGCTCGGAGATGTGTATAAGAGACAGGAGGCACTCCGGCACTGCTCGCTGGTCCCCGGGCGCACCTCGTCGGCAATGGTGAACACCTCGGCGGCCGCCGGCGATGTCTCGATCAGGTCGACGCCCATCGCGGGGTGTTGGGCACCCTGGCCGGCAAACAGAAACGCTACGCTACCCATGCGGACGCACCCTTCAGGACGCGCTCGGCGCCATCGGCCAGATCGTCAACGATTTCGCGTGCGCTCTGGCGCTCGCTAACCATGCCGGCAATCTGTCCACACAAAAACGAACCCTCTTCGTAATTGCCGTCCTTGGCGGCCTTGCGAAGGGCGCCCGTGCCCATGGCCCCGAGCTCCTCGACACTTACGCCCGCCGCCTCGCTCTTGGCGTAGGCGTTGGTGAAGGGGCTCTTGAGGGCGCGCACTGGATGTCCCGTCGAGCGACCGGTCGCACGTGTCGAAGTGTCGTTGGCCTTCAGGACCATCTCTTTGTACTGCTCCGAGACGGTGCACTCGTCTGCGACCAGAAAGCGCGTACCCACTTGCACGCCTTCGGCGCCAAGCATAAAGGCGGCCGCCACGCCGCGGCCGTCGGCAATACCGCCGGCGGCCACGACGGGAATGTCAACCGCATCGACGACCTGCGGCACCAGTGCCATCGTCGAGGTCTCGCCAATATGGCCGCCCGATTCGGTACCCTCGGCAACAACCGCCGTGGCTCCACGACGTGCCACGAGGCGCGCCAGCGCCACCGAGGCAACGACCGGGATGACCTTGATGCCCGCCTCGTTCCACGCCTTCATGTACTTGGCGGGATTGCCGGCGCCCGTCACGACGACCGGCACTCGCTCGTCAATCACGACCTGCGCGACCTCGTCGGCAAACGGGCTCATGAGCATGACGTTGACGCCAAAGGGCTTATCCGTCTTGGCGCGCAGCTCATGAATCTGGTCGCGAAGCCAGTTGGCGTCGGCGTTCATGGCCGCGATGATGCCTAAGCCACCCGCCTCGGACACTGCGGACGCCAGCGAGGCATCGGCAATCCAGGCCATACCGCCCTGGAACACGGGCTTTTCGATGCCGAGCAGATCGCAGAGAGGAGTCTTGAGCATCTCTACTTCTCCAATGCCGCCTCGACCGTATCGGCGAACTCGCCGACCGTCTTGGGGTTCTCCTCGGTATCGAGCTGGATGCCAAACTCGTCCTCGACGGCAACGAGGATCTCGACGGTGCCCAGGCTGTCGAGACCAATCTCCTCGAGCGTGGACTCGGGCTTCATCTCGACATCGTCAAGACCGGCGGTCTCGCGGATAACGTCGCAAACGCGCTCGAAGGTCTTCTGATCTGCCATGGTAGTTCTCCTTTGTTTGTGCCCTAGGGGCGTTTTTATTTCCTATGTGCGACTACTTCCAACGAAGCAGATAGCCACCTATATCCAGACCGGCGCCAAATCCAACGAGGGCGATGGTGTCGTCCTCATTCAGTGCGTCGGTACGTGCCAGCCGGTCAAGCGCAAAGGGAATGCAGGCGCTCGAAATGTTGCCGGTCTCGCGTAGCGTTCGAACCACGCGCTCGTCTGGCACGCCGAGACGCTTGACCGCCTGACTCAGGATTCGTTCGTTAGCCTGATGGAATACAAAATGATCGATGTCTTCGACCGAAATGCCCGCATCGCTCGCAAGCTTATGGACCGTGTCGCAGATGGCGTTGACGCCGAACTTGAACACGCGGCGACCATTCATGGACAGCACGCTCGCGCTATCTGCGGAGTCCTTAAACGGCGAGGTGCCGACCAGACCGGGAACGCGCAACGTCTCGACGTCGGGCGCCGTCGAAAGCTCAACGGCAAGGGGGTTGTCTCCCCCAGCCCCTATCACTGCAGCGCCCGCGCCGTCGCCAAAGAGCACGCACGTGGCGCGGTCTGACCAGTCAAGGGCGCGCGTCATCTGCTCGGAGGCAACGACAAGCACATGCTTGGCTCGTCCTCGAGCGATATAGCCCTCGGCGACATCGAGCGCAAATACGAAGCCGGCACAAGCCGCCGAAACGTCGAAGGCTGGACATGTGGCACCCAGGCGCTCAGCAACGGCGCACGCTTCGGCAGGGACGAGATGATCGCCCGTCGTCGTCGAGCAGACGATCAGATCCAGCTGGCTCGCATCGAGTCCGGACGCCTGGAGCGCTTGCTCGCTCGCTGCCACGGCAAGGTCGTCGAGTGACTCGGCGGTGCACACATGGCGGCTCTTGATCCCCGTACGGGTAAAAATCCACTCATCCGAGGTGTCCAGGAACTCGGACAGCTCGTCGTTGGAAACGCTGCGCTCGGGAAGCGCCGAGCCCGTTCCCAGTATCGTGAAACCCATCACTAACCTCCTTTGAGTTGTTGACGTGTTTACATCGACCAAGAGAGGATAGCGCATTTTAGTCATTGTTGACGTGTTAACATTAAATTGTCCAAATGCGACAAAGGCTTCACATTGTGTCTGCCTCACGACACTATTGCGTTATTCACTTATTCATTAAGGAGGTAGCAGCCGCTATGGATGCCAAATTAACGATAGTCGACGTAACCGGATCGACCAACGATGACCTGCTCGAAGCAGGAAAACAAGGAGCGCCGCACGGCACAGGACTTGCCGCCCGGGCTCAGACGGCAGGACGCGGCCGGCGCGGCCACAAGTGGGATTCAACCGCCGGCAACCTATTGCTTTCGATTGTCCTGCGTCCATGCGTTAATCCTGCAAAGTACTCTGGTCTTGCCGCCGTCAGCGGCCTAGCGGTGCTCGAGGCGCTCGAAAAGCAGGGTCTTGCTAACGAGATCGGCCTCAAATGGCCCAACGACCTCGTCGCACGAGGACATAAGCTTGGCGGCATCTTAGTCGAGGCGGCTCGTGACAACGAGGGCGGGCCCTTCGCCGTCTGCGGCATTGGCGTCAACGTAAACTACACGCCCCAGGAGGTGCCCGATGGCGGCCTGGCGGCAATTGGCCTCTCGGACCTTAACGAAAACGTTCCTACCGTCGACATGCTCCTCGATGAGGTCTATCACGCCGTTATAGACGCCGTAGATGCCTGGGCAGAACGCCTCAACTCCATGGAAGAAAACACCGGACCGCTCGCGCCCGTCCACGGCGAATATGTCGCTCACCTCAATTGGATTGGAGAGCACATTATCGCCCGCTCCCCCGCTGGAGACGAGCTGGCGCGAGGCATCTTTAAAACGGTCGATGGCTTTGGTCGCGCGTGCATCGAAACGAAAGACGGCTTGCGTTTCTTCCATTTTGAGGAGGCGTCTTTGCGCCACTTAAGCGATTAGGGCGCCGCAGCCATCGGCTCGGCAGCATTACCCGGCAGTCCAAACCATCATTCAAAACAAAAGGGCCCCGCTACCGTAACGGCAGCGGGGCCCTTTAAGCTATGAACGATATCGCTTAGAGCTTGATGTCGATGTCGACGCCAGCGGGGAGGTCGAGACGCATGAGCGAATCAACGGTGCCCGAGGTGGGGTCGAGGATGTCGATGAGGCGCTTGTGGGTGCGCATCTCGAACTGCTCACGGGAGTCCTTGTTCACGTGCGGCGAGCGGATAACCGTGTACAGGTTGCGCTCGGTGGGCAGGGGGACAGGACCGGAAACGCGAGCGCCGGTCTTCTGAGCGGTCTCGACGATGAGCTTCGCGGACTGATCGACGACCTCGTGATCATAGCCCTTGAGGCGAATGCGGATCTTCTGGGTAGCCAACTTAAACCTCCAAAGAGTGCGAGAGATGTTCTCGCGGATTACGTAACAGGGAGCTCGAACTTAGGCGTTTTTGCTCATGACCTCGTCCACGATGGACTTGGGCGCGGGCTCATAAGAGTCGAACTGCATCGTGTAGGATGCACGGCCCTGGGTCTGGGAGCGAAGGTCGGTAGCGTAACCGAACATCTCGCCCAGCGGCACCTTGGCACGGATGAGCTTGCTGTTCTTGCGATCCTCCATGCCCTCGATCTTGCCGCGGCGACCGGAGAGGTTGCCCATAACGTCGCCCATGTACTGCTCGGGGGTCTCAACCTCGACAGCCATGATCGGCTCGAGCAGCTGCGGATCGGACTTCTTGAGGGCGTCCTTGATAGCCATGGAACCGGCGATCTTGAAGGCGGCCTCGGAGGAGTCGACCTCGTGGTAAGAACCGTCGAACAGGGTGACCTTAACGTCGAGGACCGGGAAGCCGGCGATAACACCGGTGTTCAGGGCCTCCTGGATGCCCTTGTCGATGGACGGGATGTACTCTTTGGGCACGACGCCGCCGACGATAGCGTTGACGAACTCGTAGCCGAAGCCCTCCTCCATCTTCTCGAGCTTGATGACGGCGTGGCCGTACTGACCGCGACCACCGGACTGACGGACGAACTTGCCCTCAGCCTTCTCGACGTCGTGACCAGCGGTCTCGCGGTAGGCAACCTGGGGCTTACCAACGTTAGCGTCAACCTTGAACTCGCGGAGCAGACGGTCGACGATAATCTCGAGGTGCAGCTCGCCCATGCCGGCGATAATGGTCTGGCCGGTCTCGTGGTTGGTGGACACTTGGAAGGTCGGGTCCTCCTCGGCGAGCTTGGTCAGAGCCAGGGACATCTTGTCCTGCTCGGCCTTGGTCTTGGGCTC
The DNA here is from genome assembly GCA_900541185.1 of uncultured Collinsella sp. Lineage (GTDB taxonomy): Bacteria > Actinomycetota > Coriobacteriia > Coriobacteriales > Coriobacteriaceae > Collinsella. The sequence continues at coordinate 2,476 of UQIQ01000072.1, read as the reverse complement.
GATGGCAACGTCGATAACGGGCTTAGCGAACTCGATCTTCTCGAGGACGATCTCCTTGCCCTCGGCGCACAGGGTGTCACCGGTGGTGGAGTTCTTGAAGCCGACGCAAGCGACGATGTCGCCAGCGGCAGCGTCGTCACGGTCGATACGCTCGGCGGCGTTCATCTCGAGGATGCGGCCGAGGCGCTCGCGCTGACCGTTGGAAGCGTTGACCACGTAGGAGCCGGACTCGGCGCGGCCGGAGTAAACGCGGACGTAGGTGAGCTTACCGACGAACGGGTCGGTCATGATCTTGAAGACCAGGCCGGAGAAGGGCTCGTCGAAGGAAGGATGACGCTGAATCTCCTCGCCGGTGTCCGGATCGGTACCGGTGACGGCCTCGACGTCGAGCGGGCTGGGCAGGTAGTCGACGACAGCGTCGAGCAGCTCCTGAACGCCCTTGTTCTTGTAGGCGGAACCCACGAAGACGAGGTTGAGCTCGTTGGCCAGAACGCCCTTGCGCAGAGCAGCCTTGAGCTCCTCGACGGTGAAGTCCTCCTCCATGAGGATCTTCTCCATGAGCTCGTCGTCAAAGCTGGCAGCAGCGTCGAGGAGCTCCTCGCGCTTGGTGGCAGCAATGTCGGCAAACTCAGCCGGGATCTCGTCCATCGGCTCGGGGTAGGTCATACCCTTCTCGTCGGCCTTGAAGTCCCATGCAGTCATGGTAACGAGGTCGATGACGCCCCAGAAGTTGTCCTCGGCGCCCATCGGGACCTGAGCGGCCACGGCGTTAGCGTCGAGACGATCCTTCATGGTCTCGATAGCGTTGAAGAAGTCAGCACCCACGCGGTCATACTTGTTAATGAAGGCGATGCGGGGGACGTTGAAGGTAGAAGCCTGACGCCAAACGGTCTCAGACTGGGGCTGAACGCCGGCAACGGCGTCGAAGACGGCGACAGCGCCATCGAGGACGCGCAGGCAGCGCTCGACCTCGGCGGTGAAGTCAACGTGGCCCGGGGTGTCGATGATCTGGATGCGGTAGTCCTTACCGTCCTTGTTCCAGAAGCACGTGGTAGCAGCGGAGGTAATGGTTACGCCGCGCTCCTGCTCCTGAACCATCCAGTCCATGGTGGCAGCGCCCTCATGGACCTCACCGATCTTGTGGGTCTTACCGGTGTAGTAAAGAATACGCTCGGTCGTGGTGGTCTTACCGGCATCGATGTGAGCCATGATGCCGATGTTACGGGTATCGGAAAGCTTGTACTTAGGCTTAGCCATGTTAGTTCCTTACCTTAACTTACCAACGATAGTGAGAGAACGCGCGGTTGGCCTCGGCCATCTTGAAGACGTCCTCACGCTTCTTGACGGAAGCGCCCAGGCCGTTGGAAGCGTCGAGGATCTCGTTGGCGAGACGCTCGGCCATGGTCTTCTCCTTGCGAGCGCGGGAGAAGTTGACGATCCAGCGGATACCCAGAGCGGTGGAACGACGGGAGTTAACCTCCATCGGGACCTGATAGGTAGCGCCACCGACACGCTTGGGCTTAACCTCGAGCGTGGGCTTGACGTTGTCCATAGCCTTCTTGAAGGTAGCGAGAGCGTCGCCACCCTCGGACTTCTCGGCAACGATCTCGAAAGCGGTGTAAACGATGCGCTCAGCGGTGGCCTTCTTGCCGTCAAGAAGGACCTTGTTGATGAGCTGAGTCACCAGGCGGTTGTTGTAAACGGCGTCAGGCTGAACCTCACGACGATTAGCTGCTGCACGACGCGGCATGTGAAATCTCCTTAAGTGTCTACCGTGCGGCGCTTAGGCGGCACACGGCGAAAGTATCAAAACGTTATCTGGCTTATTTAGCCTTGGGGCGCTTAGCACCGTACTTGGAACGGGCCTGCATACGGTTCTGGACCGGAGCAGCGTCGTAGGCGCCACGGATGACGTGATAACGGACACCAGGGAGGTCACGGACACGACCGCCGCGGACGAGCACGATGGAGTGCTCCTGCAGGTTGTGGCCCTCACCCGGGATGTAAGCAGTAACTTCGATGCCGTTGACAAGGCGAACACGGGCAACCTTACGAAGAGCCGAGTTCGGCTTCTTGGGGCTCGTGGTGAAGACGCGGGTGCACACGCCGCGCTTCTGGGAGTTGTGCTGCAGAGCAGCGTTCTTGGACTTCTTGGGCACGGAACGACGGCCCTGGCGAACCAGCTGGTTAATAGTAGGCAAAGCGTACTCCTTCTCGAATGATTCCAGCTTTCTGTAAAGTGCAACGGCTTGAATCGAGGGGTCAGCATCCCCCTACGAAACACGCAGTTCGATAGGATACGTGCCGTTAGCTGTGTCGTCAACAGACCACGCCGCCGGGCGTATCCCAAAATTGGCACATTTCCGCAAAGCCTACACAAAAGGAATCCCCTTCTGTGCGCGGGGGCGGATTCCCGGTCCGGGCGGCCCGCTGTTTAAGCCTGTCTCTTATACACATCTGACGCTGCCGACGACTT
>UQIQ01000071.1 GCA_900541185.1 uncultured Collinsella sp. | reverse complement strand
ACGAGATGACGTCGAGTCTCGTGGGCTCGGAGATGTGTATAAGAGACAGCCATCGATGAATTCAAATTGCGAATGAATTGCCAGTGCGACGTCCCCTTACGTCTTACTGGGCACGTCCAACGGAAGCAGCTCCCTAAAAGCAGAGTCGCCTTCGCCCACGTCTACCAGGCACCAGCGCTTATGACGGTCAATCTTCTTTACACGGTCCTCTTGCCCCACCAAGGGCCCCTGCTCTATGTGCAGCACGCCGTCTTCTATGCGGGCGACGCTGTTGCGTACCACGCCCTCGTCGTCGAGCACGCTGCGGTACCAGTCCTGCGCATCGTCCGGCATGGGCGCATAGGCCCGCTCCCTGCTGCCGGCAATGCGGCAGCCAAAGCTCAACTGGGCCAAAGCCCTATCGAGCAGAGCGGCATCGCGCGTGGCGACGAAGAAATATTCCTCGTACATGGGTTTGGTCTGGAGCGACCAGGCGCCGTCCCGCTTAAACCAGAACTCCTTTTGCATCACAAAAGCGTCCTGCATCAGCTCGTGCGGGATAATGCGGCGGACCTTTTCGCAGGTCTCGCGCTCTTTACCGTTGGGGGTGTGGACCAGATACCAGCGGACGCGGCCATGCTGACTGTTGGTGGTAGCGCCGTTAAATGCGCCCGGCAGCTGCTCTTGACGCCGCATTGTCTGTTCCATCTCTCGCCCATTCTTGTCTCCGCGACACACGCGGATGCAGGGGCGTTAAGAACAGGCTTCTCGCTCGCAGCTAGGCGCAGTCGCAAAAGTACAGGTTTTTGTATCTTTCGACTAAGCCCCATTATACGAGTAATTTCAGGCCATTTTCCCTGATTGCACAAATTGCGGCGCGAGCGGATACATCTCCATACCCCTCTACAAAAACCTGTACATTTTTGCACAACAAAAAAAGCCGCTCTAGCAGCGGCTTTTTCTCAATTGGGCATGAAAAAAGGCGACTGTCCTTTGTGGACGGTCGCCTTTGTTAATTGTTGTGAAGTTTGCCTTAGGCGCGGGTCTTGATCTCCTCGGTCACCTTGGCCACAAACTCGTCAACGCTCATCTGAACGGTCTCGTTGGAGCGATCGCGAACGGAGATGTTGCCGGCCTCGACCTCCTTCTCGCCCAGGATGAGCATGTAGGGCACGCGGTCGATGCTGCGGGCCTCGCGGATCTTGTAGCCGATCTTCTCGTCGCGGTCGTCGCAGACCACGCGAATGCCGGCCTCCTCCAGCTTGGCGCACACCTCGTGGGCGTATTCGCGGCTCTTCTCAGAGACGGGCAGGGCCTTGACCTGCACGGGAGCCAGCCAGGTGGGGAACTTGCCCGCAAAGTGCTCAATCAGAATACCGATAAAGCGCTCGATGGAGCCAAAGCATACGCGGTGCAGCATGATGGGGCGTTTCTTGGTGCCGTCGGCATCCACGTACTCCAGGTCAAAGTTGAGCGGCATCTGGAAGTCGAGCTGGACGGTACCGCACTGCCAGGTACGGCCGAGCGAATCCTCCAGGTGGAAGTCGATCTTGGGGCCGTAGAAGGCGCCGTCGCCCTCGTTGACCTCGTAGTCCATGTGCAGCTGCTCCAGAGCGGTGCGCAGGCCCTCCTCGGCACGAGCCCAGTCCTCGTCCGAACCCATGGAGTCCTCGGGGCGGGTAGAAAGCTCAACGTGATACTTAAAGCCAAACTTCTGGTACACGGAGTCGATAAGGTTGACCACGCCCACGATCTCGTCGGTCAGCTGGTCGGGACGCACAAACAGGTGGGCGTCGTCCTGGTTAAAGCAGCGCACGCGGAACAAGCCGTGCAGGGCGCCGCGCAGCTCGTGGCGGTGCACCAGGCCAATCTCGCCGGCGCGAATGGGCAGCTCGCGATAGGAGTGCGGCTTGGAGGCGTACACCAGCACGCCGCCCGGGCAGTTCATGGGCTTAATGCAGTACTCTTCGTCGTCGATGACGGTGGAGTACATGTTGTCCTTGTAGTGGTCCCAGTGGCCCGAGGTCTTCCACAGCTGCTTGTTCATGATGAGCGGCGTGGAAATCTCCACGTAGCCGGCCTTGTGGTGAATCTCGCGCCAGTAGTCCAGCAGCGTGTTCTTAAGAATCATGCCGTTGGGCAGGAAGAACGGGAAGCCGGGGGCCTCGTCGCGCATCATAAAGAGGTCCATCTCGCGGCCGATCTTGCGGTGGTCGCGCTTCTTGGCCTCCTCCAGCATGTGCATGTGCTCGTCGAGCTCTTCCTTGGTGGCAAAGGCGACGCCGTTGATGCGGGTGAGCATCTTGTTGTCCTTATCGCCCTTCCAGTAGGCGCCCGAGACGCCGGTGAGCTTAAAGGCCTTCAGCGCCTTGGTGTAGCAAATGTGGGGGCCGACGCACATGTCGATGTAGTCACCCTGCTGGTAGAAAGTGATGCGGGCGTCGTCGTCCAGGTCGCCGATGTGCTCGACCTTGTACTTCTCGCCGCGCTCCTCCATAAGGGCGATGGCCTCGGCGCGAGGCTTCTCATACACGGAGAACTTGAGGTTCTCCTTAACGATCTTCTTCATCTCGGCCTCGATCGCGGGGAAGTCGTCCTCGCTGATCTTAACGCCCTCGGGCAGGTCGACGTCGTAGTAGAAGCCGTTGTCGGTCGCGGGACCGTAGGCAAAGTCGGCCTCGGGATAGAGGCGCTTGATGGCCTGCGCCATGATGTGCGCGGCGGAGTGGCGGATAACGTGCGTGACCTCGTCCTGCGGGAGCTCGGCCACCGAACCGTCATTGTAGAGTGCCTTCATGGGTATGTTTTCTCCTCTCGGATGCCTGATGCAAGTGCGTGCGATGCGCTCGGCGTTTTTGACTTGCATCATTATAGGCAGGTTGCCTTGGTATACAAGCGCCCGCCGCACCTTAATGGCACGGCGGGCGATTTTCTACGCATGCTTCATCGTGTGAGGCGGGGCTGCGGGGCGCGCGTGTGGCTTACGCGTGGCGCGCGGCGCCCGTGGCTTGCGGCCGGCCCGGCGATGGATGCGTTACTGGATGCGAGTTCGGCAGTAGGGGCAGACCTTCCAGTGCGCGTCGAGCGGGCGATGGCAGCTGGGGCACACGTTGCGAACCTGGGTGTCGCACACGGGGCACACGACAAAATCCTTCTCGATGGGCGCTCCGCACTGCGGGCAGGTGCCGTACTGGGCAAGCTGGCGCTCGCGCAGGGCCATGTCCAGCTCCTGCTCCTCGCGGTCGGCCGCGTAGGAGTGCGGACGCAGGACCAGGTAGGCGATGAGGCCCACAAACGGGATGAGGGCGATGATGCCCCATGCTACGTAGGCGCTGGCGCCGCGGCGGCGAGCGTCGATGAACACATAGACGACCGACAGCACATACAGGGCGATGATAAAGCCAACGAAGGCATAGACGACGCCCATAAGCTGCGGCGACATGAGCTCGGAGATGTACTTGGACATTGGGGTGTACCTTTCGGATTATTTACAGTCCGGTCAAGTTTACCACGGGGTTTGTTTATATGGGACCACGGCTAGGGGCGGGGCCGGCGCGGACACAAACATCTCAATCTGTAACAGGTGGGAGCGGAATCCGGTCCTAGATGTTACAGATCGAGACAAACGGAGGACCCGCCAGACTAACGTCTCAATCTGTAACATCTGGAACCCGAATCCTCGTCTAACTGTTACAGATCGAGACGAACGGTTGCCGTAGTTGTCGGCAGACGAGGTTGTCGACATTACCGGGTCTCCCCTCGCCTGCCGTTGGCGGGTGTTGCGGGGCTGTTCGCCGCATTGCCGCCGCACTGGGGGTGTGCGGACCGTAGGATAGTCTTATTGACGGCCTGTCAACTCGTCTGGGAGGCACTGTGACAGAAACGTTTGATATCGCGATTGTCGGCGCGGGCATCACCGGATGCGCCATCGCGCGGCAGCTCGCGCGATTTGAACTGTCCATTTGCGTGGTCGAGGCGGCTAACGATATCGCGCTGGGCGCGTCGAAGGCCAATGGCGGCCTGGTGCACGCCGGCTACGATCCGACACCGGGCACGGTTAAGGCGCAGGTCAACACCCGTGGTTGCGAGCTATATGGCACATGGGCCCAGGAGCTAGGCTTTTTATTCCGCCGCACCGGGTCGATGGTGTTGGGTTTTAACGACGAGGACCGCGCGCATCTGGAGCAGCTGCGGCGCAACGGCCAGGCCAACGGTGTGCCCGAGCTGTCGATCGTCGGACCCGACCGCATCCACGAGTTAGAGCCGCGCGCCAGTGCCGATGCAACGTGCGCGTTGTGGTGCCCCTCGACAGGGTTTGTCGACCCGTTTGAGGTTGCCATCGCCGCGCTGGAGAACGCCGTGGCCAACGGGGTGGCGTTTATGCGGTCCGCGCCGGTGGAGGCGATTGAAGTCGCGGGCTCGAGCGACGACGCGCGCTTTACGCTGGCGACCCCCGCTGGCAACGTGCGCTGCCGCTACCTGATCAACGCCGCGGGCAACGGCGCCGCCGACATCTCGCATATGGCGGGCGCCGAGGAGTTCCAGATGGTCTGGCGCCAGGGAAACATCGTGGTGATGGACAAGGAGCCGCGCACGCTCATGCCGCTCTACCCCGTGCCGACGCCGATATCGAAGGGCGTTATCGTCACGGGTACCGTACACGGCAACACCGTGATCACCGCGACCGCCGCCGTGCGCGAGCCGGGCGACACGCAGACCTATGCGAGCGATGTGAACGCGCTGCTGAGCGGCGCGCGCAAGCTGGTGCCCGATCTGGATACGCGCCGAGTAGTACGCGCATTTGCCGGCGGGCGTCCGGTCATTCAGGGAACGAACGACTTCTTTATTGGACAGTCGGTCGTGGTGCCGGGGCTTTTCCAGGCAGCGGGTATTCAGTCGCCGGGTGTGGCAAGCGCGCCGGCCATTGCCGAGCGCGTGGAGCTTGTGATGCGTGGGGCGGGCGTGGAGCTGCACGAGCGGGCGGACTGGAACCCAATTCGCCACGCACCGGACGACTTTGACCGCGCACCGCTGGCGCGCAAGGAGGAACTGATCGAGTCCGACCCTGCGTGGGGACAGATTGTCTGCCGCTGCGAGACGGTGCCCGAGGCCGAGATCGTGGACGCGATCCGACGCCAGCCGGGCGCGGTTTCGGTCGAAGGTGTCAAGCGCCGCTGTCGTGCCGGCATGGGTCGGTGCCAAAGCGGCTTTTGCCAGAGCCGCGTGGTTGCGATCCTGGCGCGGGAGCTGGGCTGCGACCCCAGCGAGGTGTTGTTGGAGGACGCAGGTTCTTGGCTGGTTGAGGGACCGCTGAAGGGGGTGCGCTAGGATGGCGAAATTAAAATCGAGCGCTACAGACAGCGGTGCCGTTGAGTCAGTACCGACGCAGGCCTTCGACGTGGTCGTTATCGGAGGCGGCCCCGCCGGCATGGCGGCCGCGCTGGCCGCGCATAAGGCCGGAGCGCGCGTGGCCATCGTGGAGCGCGAGCAGCACCTGGGCGGCATCCTCCGCCAGTGCATCCACCCTGGCTTTGGCCTGTCGCACTTTAAACAGGAGCTCACCGGTCCCGAGTACGCGCAGCGCTTTATCGACCAGATGCACGGAACCGACATTGCGCTGTTCCTGAACAGCATGGTGATTGGGATTGATTCAGGCGAGCCTACGGAAGACACCTCGGTCCACACCGTCACGCTCATGAGCACCGCCGGCATGCTGCAGCTCACCGGGCGCGCGATCGTCCTTGCCATGGGGTGCCGCGAGCGCACGCGCAGCGAGATCAAGATTCCCGGCAGTCGTCCCGCCGGCGTGTTTACGGCCGGCCTGGCGCAGCGATACATCAATATCGAGAACCTCAAGCCCGGCTCGCATGCCGTCATTTTGGGCTCGGGCGACATTGGGCTGATCATGGCGCGCCGCTGCACGCTCGAGGAGGTTTCCGTCGAGGGCGTGTACGAGCTCATGCCATACGCCAACGGTCTGCGCCGCAACGTCAAGAACTGCCTGGACGATTTTGGCATTCCGCTGCATCTGTCCACCACGGTCACGCGCGTGATTGGGCACGACCGCGTGGAAGCCGTCGAGGTAAGTCAAGTCGACGAGCACCTGGCGCCCATTCCGGGAACCGAGCGCATTGTTACGTGCGACACACTGCTGCTTTCGGTGGGATTGATTCCCGAGAACGAGCTTTCGGTTGTCGCGGGCGTAGAGCTTGACCCGCGCACGCAGGGCGCCGTGGTGGACCAGAGTCTGCAGACAGGCGTGCCGGGCATCTTTGCCTGCGGCAACGTGCTGCACGTACACGACCTTGCCGACAACGTAACGACCGAGTCCGAACGCGCCGGTGCGGCCGCGGCGGTGTACGCACTGAGCCGTGGTGCTGGGGCCGATGCGGGTACCCCGTGCACAAGCTGCGCTGCGGGCACGGGTTGCCAGCTCACGGTCTCCCCCGCCGGCATCGCAGGCTACGCACTGCCGGGACGCATTACGACCGTCGGGCTCACTAAGCTCAACTTCCGCGTGCGCCGGCCGGTCGATGCTGCCCGCGTGCGCATTCTCGCAAATGACGAGGAACTGTTTGCAGGCAAGATCCGCCCGTTTAAACCGAGCGTCATGGAAAGCTACCCGCTGCCGGCAAAGGTGATTCAGCGCGCACTCGACCTGGGTGTCAGCGAGATTGTCCTGTCCGTTGACCCTATTGAGGAGGCGTAGGGTCATGAGCACAAACGCGATTGAAACGCTGCAGTTCAACTGCACCACCTGCCCATCCGAGTGCCTCCTGACCGTGGAGGTCGAGCGCAGCGCAGACGGCGCCGTGGTAGAGGTTCGCTCCGTAACCGGCAACAGTTGCCCGCGTGGTGATAAGTTCGCGCATCAGGAGCTCACCTGCCCCATGCGCGTGCTCACCACCACCGTGGCTGTATCCAGCGGCGATGAGGCGCTGCTGCCCGTGCGCACGGCCGAAGCCATCCCGCTGGCACTCCACGCCCAAGCCATGAACTTCATCCGCGGCCTAGTCGTCAACGCCCCCATCCGCATGGGCGACGTCGTGCTAGAGAACCTCCTAAACACCAACATCAACCTAATCGCCAGCATGGACATCGATCCAGCCTAAGCAGCTAATTTAGGACGGGACTCTTTTAGCTACCCCACCATCCACCCCGCCCTCCTCAGTTGCGGTGAAATACGGACTGTTTTATTGCTTCAGGCCGCTAAACAGTCCGTATTTCACCGCAACTGAGGAGGGCGCGCATGGTATGCAAAGGAGTGTCCCAAGGTGCCGGCATAGACGATATGAGCAGGACATAAAAACATTGAGAGCCCCTGCTGCATGAAAGACCG
>UQIQ01000070.1 GCA_900541185.1 uncultured Collinsella sp. | reverse complement strand
ACGCAAAGAAGGCCACTTAATGTGGCCTTCGTCTTGCGCAGGACTGTAGAGCAGGGAACTTCGTGCCCCGACGCCCGGGAGGACGTTTCATTTAGAAAGATGGACCGACCGCCGTCAGCGATGGGAGCTACTCCCCCAGCACGGCCTTTTTGGCGGCTGCAGCCATGTTGTCCAGATCTTCCTTGGTGGGGTGATCCTTTGCGGCGACCCAGTTATCGAGCAGCATCTTAAAGCGGACATTGTCGGGATCTTGCTCGAGCATGGCCTCGTAGCGCTGCTTGACCGCGGGACCCATCTTGCCCTGGCACATCGCCCAGCCCACAAGCTCGGCATCCTCGGCCAAATTGGAGGTCACGCGATTGATAATCTGCTGATAATAGCTCTGGTCGGCGCCAAAACCGCAGGTACCAAAGAGGAAAACGCGCTTGCCGTGCAGAGCGGAGAGCAGCGCGGCAACCGAAGGCGTGCACGCGCCCTTGTCGCACCAAAAACCGACGAGCACCGTGTCGGCCGCGCAGGCGCCCTGCGCCTCGAGCGCAACCTGATCTGCATCCGCATCGTCGCTCAACGCCGCGGCATGGACAAACTCAACACCCGCAGCCTGCAGAGCGCGCTTGATCGCACCCGAAACCATCCTGGTATTACCGCTCTTGCTGTTAACCACCAAAGAGCACGTCATAGTCACGTTGCCTCGTATCCCCCAAAACTAAAGCCACTAATGCAATTTATTAGATGAATATCTTAGTACTAACGTGACAGATGTAAACCACCGTCTGTCGATTGATTAATTTGCCCCACGGGCTTGCTCACTGGGCGAATTGGCTGCGGTAGAGTTCGGCGTAGAAGCCGCCTGCCGCTAGCAGCTCGTCGTGCGTGCCGCACTCGATAATCTGCCCGTCGCGCATCACCAGAATGCAGTCGGCGTTACGAATCGTGCTCAGGCGGTGCGCCACGACAAAGCTTGTGCGGCCAGCCATGAGCTCGTCGAATGCCGCCTGCACCTGCAGCTCGGTGCGGGTATCGATGCTCGAGGTCGCCTCGTCCAGCAGCAGAATCGCCGGGTCGGTGAGCATGACGCGCGCGATGCACAGCAGCTGTTTTTGACCCTGGCTAAACGTGCCGCCGTCCTCGCCGATTACCGTATCGTAGCCGCCTGGCAGCTGCACGATAAACTTGTGCGCGTGCGCGCGCTTGGCAGCTTCGATAACCTGCTCGCGCGTGGCGTCGGGACAGCCGTAGGCGATGTTTTCCGCCACCGTGCCCTCGAACAGCCAAGTGTCCTGCAACACCATGCCAAAGGCGCGGCGCAAGCTTGCGCGCGTGTAATCACGCGAGGAACGGCCATCGACCGCAATGCGACCGGCATCGATATCGTAAAAACGCAGCAGCAAATTGATGAGCGTTGTCTTGCCACAGCCCGTAGGACCGACCAGGGCAAAGCGCATGCCGGGCTTAGCCTCGATGCAGATGTCCTGAAGCAGCTTGCGGTCGGGCACGTAGCTAAAGTCCACATGCTCAAGGGCGACCTCGCCCTGCGGTGCGGCAAGTTCCACGGCATCTGGCGCGTCGGGCTCCTGCTCGCGCGCATCGAGCAGCGCAAACATGCGGCGCGCCGAGGCATACGCGGTCTGGATCTGCGTAATGACGTTGGTGACCTCGTTGAACGGCTTGGTGTACTGGTTGGCATAGGACAGGAAGATCTGCACGCCGCCCACCGTAAGCGCCGCGGGCACGCCCATGATCACGCCCACGCAGCCGATCACAGCGACCACGGCATAGATGATGTTATTGATAAAGCGCGTACCGGGGTTGGAGAGCGAACCCATAAACTGCGCGCGCTCGCCCGCGGTGTAGAGCTCGGCATTGAGGGCATCGAAGCGCTGCTGGGCGTTAGGGCCATAGGCAAAGGCGTCGACAAGCTTTTGCTCGCCTACGTACTCCTCGATATGACCACCGAGCTGCCCTTGAATACGCTGCTGTGCCGTAAAGCTTTTGTTGGAAAGCTTGGCAATAGCACCAGCTGCAAAAATGGAAAGCGGCGTGACGAGCACCACCACGAGCGTCATGGTCAGGTTAATGGAGAGCATAAACGCGAGCGTGCCCACGATGGTGATAACACCGGTGAAGAGCTGCGTAAAGCCCTGCAGCAGACCGTCGCCCACCTGATCGACGTCGTTGACCACGCGGCTCATAAGGTCGCCGTGGGCATGGCTGTCGATAAAGCTGAGCGGCATGCGGCTGAGCTTATCGCTCGCCTCCACGCGCATGTCGCGCACCGTTTCGTAGGACAGGCGGTTAACGCAATAGCCCTGTAGCCACTGGAAGGCCGCGGCCCCCACCACGACGAGCGCGAGTTTGGTAACAAGCGGCAGCAGCGCGTCGAAGTCCACCTGCCCGGCGGCGACGATAAGGTCGATGCCCTCGCCGATGAGAATGGGCGTATAGAGTTGCAAGATCACCGAGACGGCGGCACTCACAAACGACGCTACAAACGAAATGCGATGCGGGCGAACATAGCCCAGTAGGCGGCGGGTCACCGCACCCACGGGATAGCGCTCGGGATCGCCGGGCTGGCGCGGACCGTCGCCCAGGTCGTTGAGGTTATCGTTACCGGACACGTTGGCCGTCATCGTGGCGACCGAACCGGAGGAAGTGTACGGATTCATTTAGCAGCCCTCCTTTGCGCAAGTGGATGCCGGGGCAGCCGGGGCGGACGCGGGACTTGGGACGGACGTGGGCGCCGCACTCCCCTGCTGGCCCTCGAGCTCCTCGCGGCGCAGCTGCGACTGGCAGATCTCGCGATAGAGCTGGCAGGTCGCGTACAGCTCGTCATGCGTGCCCAGGCCCGCAACCGAGCCGTGGTCGAGTACGCAGATCATGTCGGCATCGCGCACGGTCGAGACGCGCTGGCTCACGATGACAGTCGTCAGCGGCAGCCCGCCCTCGGCGGCACCGCGCACGCTGCGCTCGCGAATGGCATGGCGAAGCGCCGCGTCAGTCTTAAAGTCGAGCGCCGACGCGGAGTCATCCATGATCAGGACCTGCGGAGCGCCCACCAGGGCACGTGCGATGGTCAGGCGCTGACGTTGTCCGCCGCTGAAGTTCTTGCCGCCCGCCTCGACCGGGGCGTCGAGGCCCTGGGGCTTGTTGTGCACGAACTCGCTCGCTTGCGCCATATCGAGCGCTGCCCAGAGCTCCTCGTCGGTCGCCGACTCGTCACGCCAGGTCAGGTTGCTGCGGATGGTGCCGCTCACCAGCGACGCTCGCTGCGGAACGGTCGCGACCACGTGGCGCAGCTGGTCGAGCGGCCAAGTGCGCACGTCGGTACCCATCACGCTCACGCTGCCGGTGCCCGCATCGTACAGGCGCGGGATGAGCGAGACGAGCGTGGACTTGCCGCTGCCCGTGCCGCCGATAATGCCGAGCGTTTTGCCCAGCGGCAGCTCCAGCGTCACATCGCTCACGGCATTTGCCGCGCCCACGCCAAACGAAAAGCTCGCATGGTCAAAGCTCAACGCAGGGACCGGAACAGCGCCACCCGCCAGTTCGCTCGGCTCGGGCAGGGTGACCGGCTCGTTGCCCTCGTCGGTGATACTCGGCACGCAATTGAGCACCTCGTTGATACGCGACGCGCTGGCGCTCGCCTTGGTAAAGACCACGACCAGGTTGGCGACGTACACGATGGAGGTGAGGGTCTGGGTCATGTAGTTCACAAACGCCATGACCTGGCCCTGTGTGAGCTCGCCCACGTTGACCTGAATGCCACCCACCCACAGGATGGCGCACACGCCCAGGTTCATCACAAGAAACGTAACGGGATTAAGAATCGACGAGAGCTTGCCCACCGCGATGACGACATGCGCCTGATCGTCAGCCGCTTGGGCAAAACGCTCACGCTCGTGATCTTCGCGCACAAACGCACGGACCACGCGGGCGCCCGAAAGCCCCTCGCGACAGATAAGTGCGATGCGGTCGAGCTTTGCCTGCAGCTGCTTGTAGTACGGGATGCAGCGCGCCATGACAAACCAAAACACCAGGCCGATCGCGGGCGTGCAAATCAAAAAGATAATGCCGAGCTTAAGGTCGATGGCAAGGGCCGCAACCATGGAGCCCACCGCCAGGAAAGGCCAGCGGATGAGCATGCGCACGCCCAGCGCCACGGCGAGCTGCACCTGATTGACGTCGTTGGTGATGCGCGTGATGAGCGACGGCGTGCCAAAACGGTCGAGCTCGGCATAGCTCAGTTTGTTGATGTGTTCGTAGAGCGCGCCGCGAATATCGGTGCCCATGCCCTGCGAGGTCAGCGCCGCCATCTTTTGGCAGACGAGCGTAAACGAGATGCCGATCACAGCCATGGCGCCAAGCAGCATGCCGTAGTGGACGACGGCGTTGACGTCGTGTGCGCCGATGCCCTTGTCGATCATCTGCGCAATCACGAGCGGCGTAAGCAGGTCAAAGATCACTTCGATCAACTTGCACGCAGGGCCGATCACCATATACCGGCGAAACTTACCACCAAAACGCCTGAGCAACTCAATCATAAAAAGGCGCTCCCTATCATCATTCACACTCAATTCGAATCATGATAGTACGGTGAGCTCAAAAGAAGCGTAAACAACTCGTCATTTCTGGCGAGATTCAAGAGCGGGTTAACCGCCTGATATACTTACATTAGTGCTACCAAGTAAGTTGCCAACCCTTGAAATGAGGTGCCGAGATGAACGACATTCTCGCAAGAAGAGCAAGACGAGCAACCATGGGCATCGCCCTTTCCGCGGCACTTGTCGCGGGAATCGCCCCCGTAACGGCGATCGCGGCAGAAACCAGCTCCCCTGTCGATGCAGTCGCCTTGCAGACGGAAGACGCGGCCACCGAAAAAGAAAAAGCGCATGCGGCCATGCAGGAAGCGCTCAAAAACCTCGAGGCCGCAAAAGACGCCGCAAGTCCCGAGAAAATTGCGGAAATCGATACTAAAATTGCCATTTTTCAAAAGAACTACGACACTAATTTGGCGCGAGCTGCCATATATAAGGAATCCCTTCCTACCATGCAAGCGGACATCGATGCAGCCCAATCCGAATGCGATAAGGCCCACAACCGAACAAGAGACCTTGAGGCAGAATTAAATAAAATCCCCCACACGGATTACGAAACTAGATGGCAGTTGGAACTGGCGATCATGGATGCACAAGAGCAAGAATCTCGTTGTGAAGATAAGCTTGAGCACTGCCGAATGCGCCTCGAAAGTCAGAAAAGCCTGATTTATTTCTTAGAAAGCGAAGTAGAGTTTAATAAAACCCACCTCGACGGAGAAACAGCCAAGCGAGATGCGCTCCTCGATAATTTGAAAAAGGCGCAAGCGGCCTATGACGACGCCTGCAAGGCATACGAAGAGGCAAAAGCCGCAGCAGATACGGCCGCCTCGCCCGAGATAACGAAACCCACCGAGACAACGCCTCCCTCCGGCTCGGCGCAACCGGCCGAGACGGCACAGCCCGCCGGCTCGCCCGCGGCCGGCAAAGACGCCGCACCGAGCTCCGCCAAGCAGGCGAACACAAGCAACGGCAAGCAAGCAACTACGACCGCCGACAAGCTCGCAAACACAGGCGACACAACGCCAAGCGCAATCGCGCTAGCAGGAATCGCCGCCACAGGCCTCGGAATAACCGCCACAGCCACCCGCCGCATCAAGAACTCAAAATAGCCGACAGAGCATTCTGCCTTCACCAATCCACAAGCCCAGAGACAAAAAGAGGCTCGTTTCCCCAACCTAGGGAAACGAGCCTCTTTAACTGCAAAAATTCAAGCAACAGCACCGCCGCCTCTTGAACCACGTAGCCATCAATGCCCAGACACCAAACGGCTTATAGGACAAAATGTGTGTCCACGTTGGGGGCATCGGCGCAGGTCGATGCCCCTTTTTCAGCCGTTTAAATTCCGTGCCCGCTTTTAACCGCTCGGACAGAATGTGTGTCCGGTTGCCTATCGTTCCCGCAGGTAGATAACCTTTTCCGGAACCGTTAAATACCCTTTCGGAAGAGGTGCCCATGAAGGCCGTTTATTGCCCCTACTGCGGCGGTCGGACCAAGCGCAGCGGCAGGACCTCGTCGGGGTCCCAGCGGTGGAGGTGCACGGCCTGCGGCGCGTCGACGACGGTGAGGTACGACGACACGGCGGCAAGGCTGGACGAGTTCCTCGGGTGGCTCCTCTCCAAGGACTCGCAGGCCACGATGCCGGGCGGCGGGCGGTCCTTCAGGCGCAGGACGGCCGAGTTCTGGGAGGTCTGGCCCATGCCCGTCCCCGACGGCGAGCTCCACCGCGTGCTCCACGTCGACGGGATCCGGGTCGCGCGCGACCTCGTCGTGCTCATATGCTGCAGCGGCGAGAGGGTGGTCTCCTGGTACATGGCGAGGTCGGAGAACTCGAGGGCGTGGTCGGCCCTCATGGCGCCGATCCCGGCGCCCGACGTGGTCGTCACCGACGGCGGGAGCGGGTTCGCCAAGGCCGTGCGCGAGACCTGGCCGCGCACCAGGGTCCAGAGGTGCACCTTCCACGCCTTCTCGCAGGTCAAGCGCTACACGACGACGCGGCCGAAGCTCCAGGCGGGGCGCGAGCTCTACCTCATCGCGCGCGACCTCATGGGCATCGAGACGCTGCACCAGGCCGAGCTCTGGGTCGAGCGCTACCTCGACTGGTGCGGGTTCTGGGCCGACTTCCTGGAGGACAGGACCGTGGTGGACGGCAGGAGGGTCTACACCCACGAGAGGCTGAGGCGGGCGCGCTCGTCGCTGTCGTCGCTGGTGTCGGCGGGGACGCTGTTCACCCACCTCGACCCCGCCCTGGCCAAGGCCGGCCCGCTGCCGTCGACCAACAACATGATCGAGGGAGGGGTGAACTCGCAGCTGAGGGCCGTCATGCGCAACCACCGGGGGCTGACGTCGGTCAAGCGCGTGAAGGCGGTGTTCTGGTGGTGCCATGCGCACTCGGGGGACGCGAGGACGGCGCGCGAGAAGCTCGCCGCGATGCCGACCGACGCGGACATCGACTTCCTGTTCAGCGTCTACTCCGCCTCGCCGTCGCGCGAGGACGGAGGGCCGGAGTGGGGCGACAGGGCCGTGTGGGAGGACCTCCACCACAGGGACCCGTACCCGTTCTGGCTGGATTAATGGATGGAAACGGATGTTCTATCGGGACACACATTTTGTCCTATAAGCCCACCAAACACCTCGCCGCCGGCCGGGCCATGTCGCGGCACCAAAATAGCGCCCGTGCGCTCGATGGATTCGGATGCCCGACAGAGGCTCCTTATGGCTGCTTCCTTCCGGACCTGACCAGATTCGGAACATGTCGTCATCCGAACCCATCGAACGCGCTAGGCGCTCGGTATATCTTACCTGCTCCCGCCCGCCAGAGCAAGGTAGCTAATTTGGGACGGAGCTTTTTTGACTACTTTTGCAGCCCGATTGCCAGAGCAGCCAATGAGTAGTCAAAATAGTCCGATCCCAAAATGACCGGCTTGGTGCCGCACCACAGAAAGGGCCCATCTACTACGTTTAGGCCGCAGGGGTCAACCATAGCCGGCTTTTTCGAAAATCGGCAAGCTTTCTACCTGCACTGATAATTGTTCTCGGGGGAAGCGGGCACTGCGGGGCGCGGCGA
>UQIQ01000069.1 GCA_900541185.1 uncultured Collinsella sp. | reverse complement strand
GCTGCGGGAACGTCCTATCCGCTCAATGTGTTCGGCTGAGATCGGAAATCAACCCGTTTTTTACAAATCCGCAGGAAATGCGAGTGCAAACAACTACCGTTCACCGATTTGTATGTTATTTTTCCTTGCCTTTGTACGACGTTCGCTCTAGCTGTTATGCCAGCTTTAGCAGGGTAAAGTGTCCCAGAGACCCTACAGAAACTGCAGGGCGGCCACGGGATCCCCCGTGGCCGCCCTGTGGCGTAGCTAGTTTTTAGCTTTGATTGCCGTTTGGCATTAGGCGGCTGCGGAGGCCTTGTCGGTCGTTGCCTTGCCGTTGCTCTGCTGGCCCTCAAAATGCTTGTAGCACCAGCTGGTGACCAGCGGGGTCAAAATAGCCGTCACGATTGCGCAGGCGGCAACCTGTGCCGTAGCCGTCGCAAGCACGGCGCCACCGTACAAGGCCTCGTTGACGCTTGCCATGGCAGCAGGCGTGGCCACATTGGCTCCAGCGCAGCTCGAAATGGCCGCACCTGCGACACCCGTACCACCCGTGAGCTTATCGACCGCGATAACGGGAATTGCAAAGACCACCGAGCAGATCACGCCGAGCAGAATACCGGGGAGACCGCCATTAATGAGCTGGCCAAAGGTCATGGTCGAGCCCATGGCAAAGAAGACGAGCACGATGATGGCGGAAAGTGCCGGTGCCATCATCTTCTTAAAGCTGGGGAACAGGTTACCCAGAATAATGCCGACGACGATCGGCAGAATGGCACCCACGAGCGACCAGCCGATCGGGGCCTGGCCGGCAGCGCCGAGCACGATCATCGTGACCGGAGGGCCGACAACCAGCGTGGTGATGGCGACAGCGCCACGCTCAGCCTCGTTGCCCATGGTACCCATCAGCCCAGCGTACATAGCGTTGTTGGCGCCGGTGCAAGCCGCCAGCATCACCATGGCAGAGATGCCAAACAAGTTGTCGTTGAACACATAAAGGATGAGCAGCGACATGGCAACGACCACGATCTGCTTGACGGCGATGATGATGGCGCCGCGGGCAGCGGCGGCAGGAGCGCTCTTAAACGAAATCGTCGTACCGACGATGAGCAAAAAAGCGCCCACGAGCGGGCCAGCGCCCTGCTGGGTCATGCCAAGCGTAAAGCTGCCGAGCGTTTTGAACAGGTCGGGGAATAGCGTGTTGAGCAGACAGCCCAACAGAAGCGGCACCAAGATATTGGCGCCCGGGATGGAGGACATCTTAAAGAACGGCTCCTTTGCCGCCGGCGCCTCCACCGCAGCCGATTCACTCATATATATCTCCTTTGGATGCATGCGAATCGTAGCCGCATGCGCCTATATCAGAAAGAAGGCGACGGTCCCGAGTCGCAGGAGCCGTCGCCGAATAATCGTCGCGGAGTATTACCCGTCCAGAACGATGCCACCGTCGCAGTCACCGATCTCGCCGTTCACGAAGCTGGCGAGGTCGGAAGCGAAGAACAGCACCATCTGCGCAGGCTCGCTGGCCTGGGCGGCGCGGCCCAGAGGGATACCGTTGATGATGCGCTGAGAGTTCTCGTCAGAGAGAATCGAAGTCATATCGGTAAGGGTAAGTGACGGGCACACGGCGTTACAGCGGACGCCAAACTTGCCGCCTTCCTTGGCGACTGCCTTGGTCAGGCCGTTGACACCGGCCTTAGAGCTAGCGTAGGCAGCGGTGCCGAGCAGGCCGCCGCCGATCTTGCCCGCAACAGAGCTCACGTTGACGATAGTGCCGGCATGGGCCGCCTTAAAGTGCGGGTACACGGCGTTCATCATAGTGAAGGTACCGTTGAGGTTGATGTCGATGGTGCGACGCCACTCGGTGTCATCGATCTCGTCAAACTTCTTGGTGCTGATGACGCCAGCGCAGTTGATCAGGATGTTGGTTTGCGGCAGGTCCGTAAAAATCTGCTCGACGGTCTCGCGCGCCTTGGGCGCATCGGCGACATCGAGCTGATAGAACTTGTTGCCCTCGCCAAGCTCGGCCACAGCGGCCTCGCCCTTAGCAGCGTTCCTTGCGATGAGCGCGACATGTCCGCCGCCCGCGACGATGCCCTTGGCGATCTCGAGGCCAATGCCCTGAGTGCCGCCCGTGACAATCGCGGTCTTGCCCGTGAAGTCAAATGCCATGACTCCATTCCCCCTTATGTAAGGTGTCTCCTTGCGGGAAGTTGGAGCATCGCACGTGGCGCTTATATGAGTCCCAGTCGTCATGGTGGTGACAACCCCTCGCCTAACCGCGGGCATGATAGTTCTTTGAAACGCTTCAGCAATTGAATGATTTTAAGTCTTTATAAGCTCTTAATATTGCCCACTGTATGAGGCTCGCGTATTGGGGTATCATCTTTCACCGAAAATAGTTTCTAGTGTTAGGGGTTTTCGGTGGAAGATACCGACTTCCATGAGCTTGGGCGTCAGCTCCTTACCGAGTTTGGCGGCATTCACCAGCGCGTTTCGCGCTTTGTGGACAAAGCTCTCAGCGGCGAGATGGCTGTCATGCGCGCCCTTATGCTCGCTGGCGGTTCGCTCACGCCGAGCGAACTCGCTGATCGCGCCTGGGTCTCGAACGCCCGCATCGCCAATATCCTACGCGCTCTCGAAGCCAAGGGTTGGGTTGAGCGTGAGCACTCAAAGACCGACCGTCGTCGCGTACACGTCATAGTGACCGACAAGGGATTCCAGGATCTCGAAATCAAACGCCGGGAATTCGAGGACCGCACCGCGGCTTTCCTCGAGCAGCTCGGCGAAACAGATACCCAAGAGATGGTGCGCCTTCTTAGACGTGCCAACGAAATTATCGACCGCAATCAAGAAAGGAGAGATGCCGAGTGAGGATTCTCAAGCTCTTTAAAAAGCATATCCTGGCACTGTTCACAGCTATCGTACTCATCGTAATCAGCTGCAACGCCGACCTGGCGCTGCCTACCTATATGAGCGATATCGTCGACGTGGGCGTGCAGCAAGGCGGTATCGCCTCGCCCGTGCCCGATACCATTCGCGCCGAATCGCTCGACGACCTCGAGCTCTTTATGAGCGCCAAGGGCGCCAAAGCTGTGGAGGCCGTGTTTAGCAAGGCGGACAATAACGGCATTCGAACGTACAAGGGCACCGAGGAGGAGCGCGGCGACGGCGGCAAGATTGCCGACATCATGAGCCTGCCCGAAACTGTCGTCCTTTCGTTCAACCAGGGCATCGACGCTGACTCCATGGGCGACATGACCGGCGCATCCACCGAGGCAAGCAATGGCGGCGCCGCTCAGGCCATGCCCACCCCCGAGCAGATGGCGGCGATGACGCCCGAGCAGCTCGCCGAGATGCAGCAGAAGGCCGCAGCGGCGCAGAACATGCAAAAGCAGATTGATGCCGATGGCGGTAAGATCACCATGAAGAGCCTGCGCCTAGGCGTTGAAGGCGGTCTTATCGATCAGGGCAAGCTCGTCGAGGGCGCCAACGATATGGCTGACAAAATGGGCTCCATGTCGGGCTCCATCGTCACCCAGCGCGCCGTGAGCTACGTGCAGGACGAGTACAAGGCACAGGGCATCGACCCCGCCGACGTGCAGAACGCCTACCTGGGCCGCATGGCGACCACGATGTTTGGTCTGTGTCTGGTGTCGCTGGTCGCCACCATCCTGACCGGCGCCGTGGCTTCGCGCACCGCCTGCTCCATCGCCCGCGACCTGCGCCGCGAGACCTTCAACAAGGTTATGCACTTCTCGCCGGCCGAGGTGGGCAAGTTTAGCCAGGCCTCGCTCATCACCCGCTGCACCAACGACATTCAGCAGATTCAGATGGCCGCAACCCTGTTTATCCGCATGTGCCTGATGGCCCCCGTCATGGGCATCGTCGCCGTCATGCGCGTCCTGGCCAACCACACCGGCCTGGAGTGGACCATCGCCGTGGCCATCATCGCGGTCTCGGCCGTTGTCGGCGTGCTCATGGGCCTCACCATGCCCAAGTTCAAAAAGATGCAGAGCTTTGTGGACCGCGTGAACCTTACCGCCCGCGAGCTGCTCGACGGCCTTATGCCCATCCGCTCGTTCAACCGCGAGGAACATGAGCTCGAGCGTTTTGACAAGGCTTCGCTCGACCTAATGACCACGCAGCTCTACACCAACCGCGCCATGAGCTTTATGATGCCGCTCATGATGCTCGTCATGAACTGCATCACCGTGCTTATCGTCTGGTTTGGCGCGCAGGGCGTGTCCGACGGCGTGATGCAGGTCGGCAACATGATGGCGTTCATCTCCTACACCATGCAGATCGTCATGGCGTTTATGATCCTCACCATGGTTTCGGTTATCCTGCCCCGCGCCGAGGTCGCAGCCGAGCGTGTGGAAGAGGTCATCACTTGCCCCACGAGCATCAACGACCCTGTCTCGCCCAAACTGCCCGCGGCCAGCGCGCCGCGCGGTGAGCTCACCTTCCGCGACGTGAGCTTCCAGTATCCCGATGCCCGCGCCGATGTCATCAGCGGCGTGAACTTCACCACGCATGCCGGTCAGATGCTCGGCATCATTGGCTCCACGGGCTCGGGCAAGTCCACGCTCGTGCAGTTGATTCCGCGCCTGTACGACGTCACGGGCGGCAGCATTTCGCTCGACGGCATTGACGTGCGCGACATGACCCTTTCCGAGCTGCGCCGCCGCATTGGTTACATCCCGCAGCAGGGTCGCCTGTTCTCGGGCACCGTCGAGAGCAACCTTAAGTTTGCCGGCGACATGGTGAGCGACGAGGACATGTACCGGGCGGCACGCATCGCCCAGGCCGAGGACTTTATCGCCGAGCGCGAGAGCGGCTACGACTCCCCCATCAGCCAGGGCGGCTCCAATGTTTCGGGCGGTCAGCGCCAGCGTCTGGCCATCGCCCGCGCCTTGGCTAAGAAGCCCGAGGTCGTGGTGTTCGACGATTCGTTTAGCGCGCTCGACTACAAGACCGACGCGCGCCTGCGCGAGGAGCTGGCCAAAAACGTTACCGACGCCGCACTCGTGGTCGTGGCCCAGCGCATCGCCACTATCATGCACGCCGACCAGATCATCGTGCTCGACGACGGTCACGTAGTGGGCACCGGCACGCACAAGGAGCTACTGCGCAGCTGCCCGGCGTACCTGGAAATCGCACAGTCGCAGCTTTCCGCCGAGGAGCTGGGGCTTACCCAAGAAGAAATTGCAGCCGTTATGGAAGGAGGCGAGCGCTAATGGCAGACGAGACCAAGACCCAAATTCCCAAGCCCACCCGTCAGCGTGGACCCATGGGCCGCATGGGCGGCATGCGTCGCGGCGAAAAGGCCAAGGACTTTAGAGGCACCATGAGGCAGCTGCTCGGCTATATTGGCCAGCACAAGATTGCCGTGTTTGCCGCCGTCGCCTTTGCCGTGTGCTCGGTCATCTTTAACATTGTGGGACCCAAGGTGCTCGGCCAGGTTACGACCAAGCTGTTCGAAGGCCTGGTCGCCAAGGTCAACGGTACCGGCGATGTCGACTTTGACTGGATCGCCAAGACGCTCGGCTTTTTGCTCTGCCTGTATCTGGCGAGCTCTGTCTGCAGCCTGGTCCAGGGCTGGCTCATGACCGGCGTCACGCAAAAGATCTGCTACCGCATGCGCAAGGAAATCGCCGCCAAGATTGCCGTCGTGCCGATGAGCTACTTCAACGGTCACAGCAAGGGCGATGTGCTCAGCCGCATCACCAACGACGTCGATACACTCGGCCAGTCGCTCAACCAGAGCGTGACGCAGCTTATTACGTCCGTCACGCAGATTATCGGCGTGCTCGTCATGATGCTTTCGATCAGCCTGCCGCTTACCGGCGTCACCGTGCTCACGCTGCCGGCCGCCGCGATTATCTTGACCGTAATGATTCACTTCTCGCAGCCGTACTTCCGCGAGCAGCAGCAGGTCCTGGGCACCGTCAACGGCATTATCGAGGAGGATTTTGCCGGCCAGAACGTCATTCAGGTGTTCGACCGCGCCGAGGCTTCGATCGAGGAGTTCGACCGTCAAAACGACCGCCTCTTTATTAGTGGCTGGCGCTCGCAGTTCCTGTCGGGCCTGATGATGCCGCTTATGAGCTTGGTGGGCAACATGGGCTACGTGGGCGTCGTCGTGGTGGGTGCGCAGCTCGCGCTGACCGGCAATGCCACGCCCGGCGACATCCAGAGCTTTATCCAGTACGTTCGCAACTTTACGCAGCCCGTGCAGCAGCTGGGCAACGTGAGCAACACGATGCAGTCGATGGCCGCCGCCACCGAGCGCGTGTTTGAGTTCCTGGCCGCGCCCGAGGAGGAGCAGAAGGCCGACGCGCAGATTCCCGAAAAGCGCCCCGGCCACGTGGAGTTTGACCATGTCAAGTTTGGCTACACGCCCGACAAGACCATCATCCACGACTTTAGCTGCGAGGCGCAGCCCGGCCAGACCATCGCCATCGTCGGTCCCACCGGCGCCGGCAAGACCACGCTCATCAAGCTGCTGCAGCGCTTCTACGATGTGGACGGCGGTTCGCTGCGCGTCGAGGGTGTCGACGTGCGAGACTGGGACCGCGCGGCGCTGCGCGGCGAGTTTGCCATGGTGCTGCAGGACACCTGGCTGTTTAACGATACCATCCGCGAGAACATCCGCTACGGACGCCCCGATGCGACCGACGCCGAGGTTGAGGCCGCTGCGCGCGCCGCACGATGCGACCACTTTATCCATACGCTCGCCGGCGGCTACGACTTTATGATCAACGAGGAGGGCACTAACCTGTCGCAGGGTCAGCGCCAGCTCGTGACCATCGCCCGTGCCATTTTGGCCGACCGCCCGGCGCTGATTTTGGACGAGGCGACCTCCAACGTCGATACCCGTACCGAGGAGCTTATTCAGCGCGCCATGGATGCACTGATGCAGGGCCGTACGAGCTTTGTCATCGCGCACCGCCTGTCCACGATCCGCAACGCCGACGTGATCCTAGTAATCCGCGACGGCGATATCGTCGAGAAGGGCACGCACGACGAGTTGCTCGCCCAGGGCGGCTTCTACGCCGACCTGTACAACTCGCAGTTCGACGAAGCGGCGTAAATTCTGCCGCAGGGAACGAATAACGCCCGAGAACGGGGGCGCAGGACAACCTGCGCCCCCGTTTTTGTTCTACGGCCCCTGAGCCGCCTCCCCTGGGACCTGATTGACAGCCCCTTCGAGGCCCTGTGGGCAAAAAATGGTAAATATGAGTACTGTTACCTTTTTGGTAACAGCCAAAACCGCCTCAAACGACCTCCTTGCGGCCTCTATACGCCTTCAAATTAATCAAAACGCCCGTTAGCGGGCTTCTGCGTGCCAACGTTAATGAACATATTTTTCACTTTGTCTATTATCTTGCTAGACTGATATGTTACTAGGTTAGCAACCGTACTCATATTTGGCATTTTTTGCCCACAGGGTGTTTCCTGGGGAACCGACAACAGCCTTAGGGTCGCGCGCGGTGCCACTCCCTCCCGACATCCGCCGACGTTTACCCAGATAAAACCTGCCAAAATAAACCTGTCCCTTTTTGGCAGGTTTCGGGGTAACAAGGGCTTGCACTTTAGCGTGCGACAGCGGATAATGCCGAACACTCGACAATACGCTTATTGCTCTTTCTTTAGATTGAGGAGGCCCCTATGGCCATGGAATTCAAACGCAGGCTGCCGATCCCCATGGAGATCCGCGAGGAAATGCCGCTTTCTGCCGAGCTTACCGCCAAAAAGCAGGCATTTGACGCCGAGGTCGCCAAAGTCTTTACCGGCGAGGACGCACGCAAGGTGCTCATCATCGGCCCGTGCTCTGCCGACCGCGAGGATTCGGTGCTTGAGTACATGAACCGACTGGCCAAGACCGCCGAGGAGGTCAAGGACAAGCTCATCATCATTCCGCGCGTCTACACCAATAAGCCGCGTACCAAGGGCACCGGTTACAAGGGTCTTCTGCACAACCCCAACCCCGAGGCTCCCGACGACCTGCTCGAGGGCGTCAAGGCCATCCGCCATATGCACCTGCGCGTTATTGAGGAAACGGGCTTCTTCACCGCCGACGAGATGCTCTATCCGTCCAACTACCAATACCTCGTTGATCTGCTGAGCTATGTTGCCGTGGGTGCACGCTCGGTCGAGAACCAGGAGCATCGCCTGGTGTCGAGCGGCATTTCGGTGCCCGTCGGCATGAAGAATCCCACTGCCGGCTCTACCACCGTTATGCTCAACTCCATTTACGCCGCGCAGGCGCACCAGAGCTTCATCTTCCGCAACTGGGAGGTCGAGTGCGGCGGCAATCCGCTCGCGCACGCCGTTATGCGTGGCTACATCGGTCTCGATGGGCGCACCTACCCCAACTACCACTACGAACACCTGGAGCGCCTGGCCGAGCGCTATACCGAGCACGCCGGCTATGCCAATCCGGCAGCGGTCATCGACTGCAACCATGACAACTCGGGCAAGCGTCCGCTGGAGCAGTATCGCATTTGCAAGGAGGCTGTCTCTTATACACATCTGACGCTGCCGACGACTTAATAGGTGTAGATC
>UQIQ01000068.1 GCA_900541185.1 uncultured Collinsella sp. | reverse complement strand
GAGATGACGTCGAGTCTCGTGGGCTCGGAGATGTGTATAAGAGACAGTCTCCAATCAGTCCCGTGGCAACCGTGGCCGCCGCGGGCCTCAAGCATGTCCCGGACTAGGAGAACATGCCGGTGAGGTAATCATTCAGCCGCTTATCCTTGGGCCGTTGGAAAATCTCGTCAGTCTCGTCGTACTCGACCATATCGCCCATGTAGAAGAACGCCGTGCGGTTGGACACACGCGACGCCTGCTCCATGTTGTGCGTCACGATGACGATGGCGCGGTCGGCAACGATCGATGACATCAGGTCCTCGATCGCCAGCGTCGAGATGGGGTCGAGCGCCGAGCAGGGCTCGTCGAACAAGATCACGTCGGGGTTGAGCGCCAGCGTGCGCGCGATGCACAGACGCTGCTGCTGACCGCCCGAAAGCGCATAGGCGCTCTTATCGAGCTTGTCTTTGACCTCGTCCCACAGCGCCGCGCCGTGTAAGCTTTCCTCGACCATGCGGTCGAGCTCGTCACGGTCGGTGATGCCGTGGCGCTTGGGCGCAAACGTGATGTTGTCGCGAATGGACTTGCGGAACGGGTTGGGCTGCTGGAACACCATGCCAATGGAACGGCGCAGCTCGTAGGTGTTTTCGGTCTTGGTGTTCACGTTGCGCCCGCGATAGTTGATCTCGCCCTCCACGCGGCAGCCGCGAATCTCGCGATTCATGAGGTTGAGGCTACGCAAGAAGGTCGACTTACCGCAGCCCGAAGGCCCAATGAGCGCCGTGATCTCGCCCTTGTGGAAGTCGAGCGACGTATTGTGCAGTGCATGGTGGTCGCCATAGTACACGTTGACGTCCTTGGTGGAGAGCACGACCTCGTCGCTCACGGCCTTGCCGCTCACGCGCACGCGCTTCTCGCTCTCCCCCACGCTCGACAGGAAGTCCCGGGTGTCGGACGATGCCGCTTCGGTTGCGGGCGTTACATTCATCTCGCTCATTCGGCCGTCATCTTCCTTGCCAGTTGCTTGCCCACAATGCGGGCGATTACGTTAAACAGCAGCACGCAAATCATCAGCAGTGCCGCGGTACCCCAAACGATCTGCTGGGCCTCGGGGCTGCCTTCGCCATAGATCTTGTAGATATGCACGGCGAGCGACTCACCGGGGCGGAACACGTTCCAGGCGCAAGTAGGGCTCGACAGGTTAAGGCTCAAGAAGTTGAGGCGAACCGGCGAGCTCATGCCCGAGGTAAAGAGCAGCGCCGCGGCCTCGCCAAAGACGCGGCCGGCCGAAAGCACGATGCCGGTCACGATAGCGGGCATGGCCTCGGGAATCAGGATGTGCAGCGTGGCCTCCCAGCGGGTGAGGCCCATGGCCAGGCACGCATCGCGCTGGGCCTGCGGCACGTCCTCGAGCGCCTGCTGGATCACGCGCACCAGAATGGGGATATTGAACATGGTGAGCGCGACGGCGCCGGAGATGATGGAGTACTTCCAGCCCAGCTGCACCGAGAACACCAGAAAACCGAACATGCCGACAACGATGGAAGGCAGCGAGGACAGCGTCTCGATGGCGGTGGAGGCAATGTCGCGGACGGGTCCGTCGGGTGCGTACTCAACCAAAAAGACCGCGCCACCCAGGCTGATGGGCACCGAGATGATCAGGGTGATCAGCAGCAGGTAGAACGAGTCGAACAGCTGGTAGAGCACGCCGCCCTGCGTTCCGTTGGCGCGCGACGGCTCCGTGAGAAAGCCCGGCTGGAACAGCGTCGAGATGCCCTCGAACAGGATATAGGCCACCATGGAGACGACGATGAGCATGACGATGGCGACGATCGCCGTCAACACGCCCGTGGCGAAGCGGTCCTGCTTTTGGACACGCCCGAGCCTCGCCTCGTCGATGTGGATACGCGTGCTAGCCACGAGCCTTCGCCCCCTTGCGGCCGATAAGGTGGATGATCAGGATGAAGATGAGACTCATGCCCATCAGCAGCAGGCCGAGCGCCCACAGAACATCGTCTTGGGCCGAGCCCTCGGCATAGACTGCCATGGACGTGGTGAGCGTGGTGGTGATGGTCGAAGCCGGCGACAGCAGCGACGTCGGCATGGCCTCGATGCCGCCGATGACCATGCGCACGGCGAGCGTCTCGCCAAAGGCGCGGGTCATGCCCAAGATAACCGCGGTCATGAGCGACGGCATGGCGGACTTGAGCACCACGTGCCAGATGGTCTGCCAGCGGGTGTAGCCCAGCGCGAGCGAGCCCTGGCGGTAGCCGTCGGGCACGGCGCGCAGGCCATCGACCGAAAGCGTGGTCATGGTCGGCAGGATCATGACGGCCAGCACGATGGCGCCGGGCAAGATGCCCAGGCCCGTGCTCACGTGGAAAACGCTCTTCATAAGACCGACGACCACGTGAAAACCGATCAGGCCAAAGACGACCGAGGGGATGCCGGTCAAAAGCTCAATGAGCGGCTGAAAGATCTTAGAGCCAAACTTAGGGCTAATCTCGACCGCAAAGATGGCAGAGCCGATGGCGATGGGCAGCGCGATAAGCGTGGAGAGCACCATGACCGCAAACGAGGTGACGATCAGGGGCAGGGCGCCGGTATAGGGCAGGCCGTTTTCGGCTGTGTTGGCCAGGTCCCACTTGGTGCCGGTGAAAAACTCGACGACCGAGACGCCGTCCTTGACAAAAGCCGAGAGGCCCTTTTGGGCGACCATAAAGATGAGCGCGGCAACGACAAGCGTCACGAGCGCTACGCACGCGCCCGTGACGCCCAGGCCCACGTTCTCAAGGTCGCGCTTTGGCAGCTGTTTTGCCATTGCAAACCTTTCCGGGGGCGATTACTTATTTAGCTGAGACCTTGCCGCTGGCGTCCTTGGCGACCTTCATGGCAGAGACGGGGATAAAGCCCTGTTCCTCGACGAGCTTGCCCTGGACATCGTCGGAAAGCATGAACTCCAAGAAGGCCTTGGTGGCCTCGTCGGCGTCCTTAGCGCAGTACATGTGCTCGGTCGCCCAGATCTTAAAGGAGTCGTCGGTGACGTTCTTGCTCTTGGGCTCGACGCCCTCGACCTTGATGGCGTTGAACTTGGAGTCATCGAAGTGCGAGAAGTCCAGGTAGGAGATGGCGTTGTCAGTGCTGCCCATCTGAGTCTGGACATCGCCGGACTTGTCGAGCTCGGCGTCGCCCTTAAAGTCGACTGCCTCGTCGCCAAAGACGGCAGCCTCGAAGGTGGCGCGGGTACCGGAACCGGCCTTGCGGTTGAGAACGACGATGGTGGCGTCGTCGCCGCCGACCTCCTTCCAGTTGGTGATCTGGCCGGAGAAGATGCCCTTGAGCTGCTCGAGGGACAGGTCGTCGACCTTCACGTTCTTAGAGACGACGGGACCCATGCCCACGACGGCGACCTCGTGGTCGACGAGGTTCTTGACCTGGTCGGCCTCGAGCTTGGTCTCGGCGAAGACGTCGGAGTTACCGATGGTGACGGTGCCGGCGGCAACAGCGGTCAGACCTTTGCCCGAACCGTTGCCCGAGCCGGAGACGGAGACGTCGGGGTTGGCATCCATGAACTTCTCGGCAGCGGCCTCGACGAGAGCCTGGAACGAGGAGGCACCGTCGTAGGTCACCTCGCCGGAGACGGACTCGGCAGCAGCGGCGCTACCCTTGTCGGCGGCGTCGGATGCGCCTGCGCCGCCGCAGCCAACGAGACCGAGACCGACGATGCTGGCAAGACCACCAGCAAGGCCGAGGAACTGACGACGAGAATAAGCCTGATCGAGCATGATCTTCCTTTCGTACATGCGAATCGCGGGCACCCTGCCCGCTTTGCTGTTTGGAAAGATACGACCCCGACCGGGCAGCACCCGCGCCAACTGCGGTTTCTTACGGGCATTTGATAAACCCTTACCGCAAGCGCGACAGGGCTTTACAAACGAATAACAATCCCGCTGACATGCATGGCCCGCCTTTTACACCGATAAAAAAGAAGTTGCGGTGAAATAGTTCCTGTTTGGCTGTTAGGCAGCCGATTCTAGGAACTATTCCACCGCAACTTAGATTGGCAAAACGCCGCAACCTTAAAGTTCGAGCTCGTTGAGCCTTAAGATCGCAACAATATAGATCTTGAGCGCTTGCTTGAGCTGTTCCTCGTTGGCACACTCGTTGGGGCCGTGCATCTGGCCGCCCCACGCGGGCAGCTCCAGGCCGGTTTCCTCGGGGCCAAATGAGACGGCGCGGGCAAAGTTGCGTGCGTACGTGCCACCGCCCATGGCGAAGGGCTCGGCGTGCTTACCCGTAAACTCGTTATAAGTGTCAATCAGCGCCTTCACGGCCGGATCGTCAGCAGAGACCGAGAACGGCACCTTGGTACGACCCACGCGATACGTCACACCAAAGCGGCCCACGAGCGGCTCGAGCTGCTCGCAGATGGTATCGGCGCTCGTGCTGTCGGGGAAACGCACGTCGATGACCTGCTCAATATGGCCATCCGCCACGCGGATGACGCCGGGGTTGCAGGTGAGCGGGCCAAACGCGGGGCTCGTCGCGTCGATACCCAGGCCGCGGCCATAGGCGTCCGCATGCACAAAGGCCAGAAACTTGACAAACTCGTGCTCGGCAGGCGTCAGCAGGCGCTCGTCGCGCGCACCAAACGCGTCCTCGGCCTCGCGCAGGTACGTCACGATCAGGCCGACGGCATTGATCGTTCCCTCAGGCATCGAGGCATGACCGCCAATGCCGTGGGCGAAAATCTGCGCATGCCCGTTATCGAGTGCCGTAATCTCCAGGCGGTCGGCGTTCTCAACGGGCGCCGGCAGCTCATCGGCGGCAATCGCAAGCTCGCAGGTAGACTGCGACGGAATGGCATTGCTCGCCTCGGCACCGCTCCACGACACAATGCGCCCGCCGTCAATCTTGGAGCTCACAAACGTCGCCCCAAACTGGCCCTTCTCGGCATTGCAGACCGGGAACTCGGCATCGGGTGTAAACAGAAAGTCGGGGTTTGCATAGTTCTCCAGATAATGGTGAACGTCGGACATGCCCACTTCCTCATCGCAGCCCAGCAGCGCGCGGAAGGTATAGCGCGGCACGATGCCGTGCTTGAGCAGATAGGCGCCAGCGTAGAGCGACAGCACCGCCGGACCCTTGTCGTCGATCACGCCGCGACCGAGCAGCCAGCCCTCGCGACGCTCCATCGCAAACGGGTCGGTGTTCCAACCAGGGCCGGCGGGCACCACGTCCACATGGCAGATGGTCGCAAGCTGCTTGTCGCCGCGGCCAGGGATATCGGCAATGCCCACATAGCCCTCGTCGTCGCTCGTCCGGTAGCCGAGCTTCTGCGCGATGCCGAGCGCGCAATCGAGCGCGTCACGGACCGGGCGGCCAAACGGCGCGCCGGGCTCCGCATCGGCGGAAACTGCCACGGACGGATAACTCACCAGCTGCTCGATATCGGCGACGACATCCTCCCAGACCTCGTCGACATACTCGGTAACGTTCTGCTCCACCTGATTCATGGAGGACCTCCTTACCAATGAGCGGCGAGCGTGCCCGCCCCTCACATCACATACTTATATTGCGAAAAGTTTAGCAAGCTCGGCCACCGAGTGCACCACCGCATTGGCTCCCGCGGCCTCGTGCTCGCCCGGCGCCGCCGCGCCCGAATAGATGCCGATACACGGCACGCCCATCGCGTGCGCACCCTCCACATCGTTAAAGCGGTCGCCGATCATCACGGCATCGTCCGCGGTCGCGCCCAGGGCCGCCAGCGCATCGCGGACCGAATCCGCCTTGGTCTCGCGCCCTTGCGGCGGGTTCATGCCAATCACGGCTTCGAACTGAGAAAGACCCAGCTCATGCACCATATCGATGCACTTCGCCTCCATGCGCGACGTCGCGACCGCCATGCGATGCCCCCGCGCGGCAAGGCTGTCGAGCAGCTCGGGGACTCCATCGAACACGGGGTACTCTTCCGGTCCCAGCTCATCAAAAAAGGCACGGTACTCGTCGGCCACCACAAGCGACTCCTCGCGCGAGAAGCCGTAAAAGTCGTGGAAGCTCTTCCACAGGGGCGGCCCGATCATGCGGCGCAGGTCACCCATCTGCGCCTCAGAAAACCCGCGCGCAGCCAGCGTTTTGCGCGTCGAGGTCATCACCGCCCGGCCCGTATCGGCCACCGTGCCATCGAAATCAAACAGCACGACCGGCCGCTCGCATAGCTGTAATGCCGCCATCGATATCCTTCTTCCCCAGTTGGCGATTTCCACACCGACACTTCAAACTGTTGACTATTCAACAATTAAAGCTGGCAATGTGGAACGACTCTACTATACTTGTCGCACTTTGCTCTCAGAAGGCGGCGCGCAAACGCCCCAACGAAAGGTGCAATTATGTCTTTTGCCATCATAACCGACTCCACGTCGGACATCTCCCCCGCCCGCGCCCAAGAGCTCGGCATTTACGTGATTCCGCTGCATGTGATTATCGAGGGCGAGGACCTGCTCGACCAGGTGCAGATTACCGCCCAAGAGTACGTCGCCCGCATGGCCGGCTCCGAGCAGCTGCCGCACACCTCGCAGCCGAGTGCCGGCGAGTTCAAGGAACTCTTTGACCGCGTGCGCGCCGACGGCCACGATAGCGCCATCTTTATCTCGCTGTGCAGCGAGTGGTCCGCCTGCTACGCCAACGCCAGCCTGACGGCCGAGACGCACGAGCTCGACGTGCGCTGCATCGACTCGCGCACCGGCTCGGGCGCCGAGGGCCTGCTGGTGGAGTACGCGCTGGCCATGCGCGAGGACGGCCGCAGCCTGGACGAGACCGAGGCGCAGATCCGCGCGACGCTGCCCGACGCCCACCTGCTGCTGATTCCCCGCACGCTCGAGAATCTCGTTAAGAACGGCCGCGCGCCCAAGCTCGCCGGCCAGCTCACGCAAATGCTCAACATTCGCCTGGCCGTTTCGCCGGAGTGGAAATCGGGCGAGATCAAGGCCATAAAAAAGGGCCGCGGTGCCAAGCGCATCGTTACCAACACCATGGCCGATTGCCTCGCATTTTTGGCCGAGTATCCGGGCTCCAGCGTGCGCGTGCTCACGACCGGCGCCGCCGAGGAGCAGGAGCTTGTCAACGAGGCACTCGCGGGTCAGGATTACGTAGACGCCGGCACCGGCCCCATCGGCTGCACCATCGCCACCCACGTAGGCGTCGACGCCATCGCCATCAGCTACTGCCCCCGCTACCAGCCAACTCACTAGGGACGCCCACATCAGTTGCGGTGGAATAGGGACTGTATTTGGCGTATGGCCACAAATCAATCCCTATTTCACCGCAACTTCTTTTG
The DNA here is from genome assembly GCA_900541185.1 of uncultured Collinsella sp. Lineage (GTDB taxonomy): Bacteria > Actinomycetota > Coriobacteriia > Coriobacteriales > Coriobacteriaceae > Collinsella. The sequence continues at coordinate 1,292 of UQIQ01000068.1, read as the reverse complement.
CTGAGCCATCCATATACAAGATATGCAGACGATCGGCGCATTCCCAGCTGTTTGGGGGAGCTTCGACTAGCCCCTAGCGGTACCCGGTGGGCAAAAAATGGCAAATATGAGTACTGTCATAAATTTAGTAACAGCAAAATTTCGCTGAATTGCCCGCTCCCACCGATTTCAAGCTCCATAAAGCCCCGAATTGTCGTGTTTAGGGGGGGTGAATATACTAAAACTCAGTCAATTGGTCTTAGATACTTCTCAAATGATATGAGACTAACCGAGCAACAGTACTCATATTTGCCATTTTTGCCCACCGGGTCTGAATGTCCGCTCTTTACGCCTCCGGCTACCCATATGACCGCAAACCCTGATTATCAAGGGCCGTCGCGCGCCTTGGTATCGACCGAAAGCCGCTCGCAGAATAATCCCTTGCCATTAGCAAACTTGAATCGAAATTACATATCCCAAAAAGCCGTAATGCCGTACCCTCGTCTCAACAACTCCAATACAAGGACGGCATTCAAATGGGCAACGCCATGCATCAATACGCCCTCTTTGGGACCGCACAATTTAAATACGATCAGACGATCACACATATATCGGACCAACACCGACAAATCGTCATTTGCAACAACGGTTCAGACGTACGCTACGCAACGCTAGAAGAGTGGGAAGAAGCTGGCGCTTTGTTCGATGAACGAGCGCAAATCGAGGGCATCGTCACCAGCGCGAGCCCAGCACGCGATAAACTCGAGCTCTTTCGCAGTCTCTTTACCGGGCGCAAAGATGTTTACGCTCATGGATATCGCAGAAAGGACGGGGGCATTGGCTATACGCCTGCTTGTGCTAATGAGTGGGAGCCAGGAATTTGCCCCAAAGCAGCCCATCAAAGAGTTAAATGTGTAGAATGCAGCAATCGCGTCTTCCCGGAATTAAGCGATGCCGCAATCATTGCTCACTTTAAAGGCAACGATGACCGGTTCCGCGATGTCCTCGGGCAATATGTTCTCGATAGGAACTGCAACACGAAAGTTCTCGTCATCGATTTTGACAAAGCGGACTGGAAAGAGGCAACAAATGCCGTACGGCTTGTTGCAATGCGACGGGGCATTAACGCCGCCGTTGAGCGCTCAAGGTCCGGCAACGGCGCCCACATCTGGTTTTTCTTCCTCGAGCCAATCAGCGCAAAGGCTGCCCGAGAGTTTGGAAGTTGCCTCATAACCGAAGCTGCGGCGCATAATAAGACAAGGCTCTGTTAGACCAGGATTGACATTCCGCTCCGTCATCTTCTTGCGATTGCA
>UQIQ01000067.1 GCA_900541185.1 uncultured Collinsella sp. | reverse complement strand
GGCCCGATTTTGCCTCTTGACAATGTCCTGCTCATATTAAAAGGAACGTCCCCAGGTGCCGAGTGAACCACGGCAACGCCGATGTTTTGGCGCGGACAGCGAAAACGCCCCTAAGCGAGCAAGGTGACGTGAAAGAGGAGGGCATTGACCTTCTGGTCATGCCCGACGATTGAACGTCAGATTGCCGCTTAGGGGCGTTTGCAGCGTCGGCCGGTTACGGCGTTTGGAAAACGCCGTAACCTACTGAATGAGCATCGCGTCGCCAAAGCTGAAGAAGCGATAACGTTCTTCGATGGCAGCGGCGTAGGCATCCATGATCTGGTCGCGGGTGGCAAGCGCGCTTACGAGCATCATGAGCGTGGAGCGCGGCACGTGGAAGTTCGTGATCAGCGCGTCGACCACGTGATAGGTCGAGCCGGGCATGAGGTAAAGCTGCGTCGTGGCGTTCTCGCGCACCACGATGTCACCGCGGCCAAGCGTATCGGCCCCGTCCTCGCGGCCTTCAAAATAGCGCGCCGTCACGGCCGGATCGGACACCGGCGCGTCCGCGTCAAACGCGCTCTCGAGCGAGCGCACCGCGGTGGTGCCGACGGCGATCACACGATGACCCTCGGCCTTGGCCTTGTGCACGGCATCGACAACCTCCTGCGACACGTGGTAGCGCTCGGTGTGCATCACGTGCTGCGTGGGGTCGTCCTCCTCCACCAGACGGAAGGTATCGATACCCACCTCGAGCTCGACGGCGGCAAACTTGGCACCCTTGGCCTCGATAGCGGCCATGAGCTCGGGCGTAAAGTGCAGACCCGCCGTGGGAGCGGCAGCCGAGTGCTCCTCCTTCATGGCGTAGACGGTCTGGTACTTCTCGGGATCGCCCTCGTAATCGGTAATGTAGGGCGGCAGCGGCACGTGACCGGCGGCGTGAATAGCCTCGTCGAGCGTGCGCGGCTCGCCGGCGGCATTGCAGCCGGCCGGCTCAAAACGCACCAGGCGGCCGCCGCGGCTATCGGTGACAAAGTCGACAACCTCGGCCGTCAGCACCACGGGAGCCCCCTCGGGCGCATGGGCGCCACCGGCGCGATACTCAATATGAGCACCGGGCTTCAGGCGCTTGCCCGGCTTGACCAGACACTCCCAAACGTGACCCAGCGGGTCAACATCCTCGCGGCGCTTGAGCAGCAGTGTCTCGACCACGCCACCCGAGCCCGCCTTGCGACCGATAAGACGGGCCGGCATCACGCGCGTCTTGTTGATGACGAGCACGTCGCCCGGCTCGATATAGTCGATGATGTCGCGGAAGATGCGGTGCTCAACGGTACCGCCATGCTTTAGCGGCGTTCCCGCCTGAGAGCCCTTGCGATCCACCACCAGCAATCGGCAGGAATCGCGCGGCTCGGCAGGAGCCTGGGCAATGAGCTCTTCGGGCAGGTTATAGTCAAAATCATCGGTACGCATCTTTGCCTCTTTCACAAAGCGCGTCAGTCGAAAAAATCGACTGACGCGCGCATCATTCTCCCCTGTATCCTATCAGCTTGTTGAGAGAAATATAGTATGGAAACAGATTTGCGACTGTTTTCTCAACGCCCCGCTACTTAAGCGTTGCGTACATCACCGCCTTAATCGTATGCATGCGATTCTCCGCTTCTTGGAAAACACGAGACTTATCGGACTCAAAAACCTCGTCCGTGACTTCCATTTCGGTAACTCCAAACTTCTCAGCAATTTCGGCACCAACAGTAGTATTAGTATCGTGGAAGCTCGGAAGGCAGTGGAGGAAAATCGCCTCGGGCTTTGCCATAGACATCACCTCAGCGGTCACACGATACGGCGACATGAGCTTAATGCGGCTTTCCCACAGCTCTGCGGGCTGACCCATGCCAACCCAAACATCCGTGTAAATTACATCGGCATCACGAGCGCCTTCCTCAATATCCTCTGTAATGGTAATCGTCGATCCATGCTCGGCCGCAATACGACTACATTCTGCAAGGAGTTCAGGATCATAGGATGTAGCCCCCTCCGAATTTCCCCCGATTGGGCCGCAAGAACAGTAGTTAATGCCGAGCTTAGCGCAAATGACCATGAGCGAATCAGCGACGTTTCCGGCCGCCTTACCAAAAAATGTAAGTTTCCTGCCCTTAATCTCTCCAAACTCTTCACGCATGGTCAGAATATCGGCAAGCACTTGAGTCGGGTGAAATTCAGTAGTCAGCCCATTCCAAACGGGAACCCCAGCTTTTGCAGCAAGCTCCTCAACCTTCGCCTGTTCAAAGCCGCGGTATTCAATTCCGTCATACATGCGGCCAAGGACGCGAGCCGTGTCCTCAATCGACTCCTTTTTGCCCATCTGAGACGAGCCCGGATCCAAATAAGTTACACCCATGCCAAGGTCAAGTGCACCAACTTCGAAGGCGCAGCGAGTACGCGTGGAAGTCTTCTCAAATAGCAAAACAATATTCTTGCCTTCAAGGTATTTATGCGGAAAACCGGCACGCTTCATGCTTTTGAAGTTAGCAGAAAGCTCAAGCAGATACTCAATCTCTTCCGTCGTGTAATCAAGCAGCTTCAGAAAACTGCGCCCAGCGATATTAACACCCATATTCGCCATCTCCCATCACAGTGGATTTGCAACTAAATATCTTCGCGCCAGAAGGGCATGCTCATGCAGCGCGGGCCACCACGACCGCGGGACAGTTCCTCGGAGGGAACGACCAAAAGTTCCAAACCGTTCTTGTAGAGCTCATCATTTGTGACAACATTGCGCTCGTAAACACAGACTTTACCAGGAGCAACGGCAAGAGTGTTCGACCCGTCGTTCCACTGCTCGCGAGATGCCTCAACCATATCGCCGGCACCGCACTCAATAAGCTGCACCTTCTCCACGCCAGTAGCCATTTCAAGAATATGTTCAAGCGTGTCATCAATCTCTTGAACAGCGACCATTCCCTCAGAGTCACCACGAGTCAGACGATAAACACGAAGGGTCTCAAAAATACCGGGATAAACTGTGAACTTATCGAAATCCACCATGGTGCAAACGGTGTCAAGATGCATGTAAGCATAGCCGTTGGGGATTTTAATAGCGTAAACGGTATCGATCTCAGAATTCCCAGATCCCCAGAACAAATTCTTTGCAAGCTCCTCAATCGCAGCCGCCTCAGTTCGCTGGCTAATTCCAATAGCCAAGGTATGAGCGTTAATGTTAAGCACATCACCGCCCTCGATATGCCAGGGATTCTTATGGTCGTACCAAATCGGAGTCCCTACATAATCGGGATGGTATTTGAAAATCGCTTCATAGAAGGGCACTTCACGATCTCGCTGTTTCCAATACATATGGTGAAGCAGAACGCCTTTGCCCACGGAAGCAAGAGGATCGCGAGAGAAATACGAGCTCGGAAGAGGCTTCAACACCAAATCATCGGGCTTCGCATCCTCATTATCCATCATACTAAGCGTAGTCGAGACGCGAGGCAGCTCAAGGTCACGATAACGATACCCCCCCATAGCCTCAAGTACAAACTGATACGAATCTGAAATAGCGTCGAGCTTTTCACGAACAGCCTGCTCAAGCAGAGGATTGACAATCCCGCTCTCAGCCATAAATGTATCGGTAAACTCAGCGCGAGCCGAGGGGCATGCATCCAGCGCCTCAGCAACGAGTTTCTCCATATAGAGAACCTCAACACCTTCGCTCCTCAGAAGATCCGCAAAGGCATCATGCTCCTTTTGAGCCACATCAAGATAGAAACAGTCGTGAATCCAGACATCCTCGAACTCTTCCGCCTTTACGTTCACAAGGTCACGACCGGGGCGGTGAAGCACAACTTTCTTGAGCTTACCAATCTCGCTGTGTACATTCAGTCCTTTAGACATTCCTGTTACTCCATTTCAGCCATGAAACCTACAGGGCAATAAGTCCCGAGATTGCTACGAATACGATATTGATGAGCGACACGACCAAGAAGAATTTCCAAACGGTCTTCCACCACTGGCCAAGCTTGATCTTACACACGCCCAAACCCGCTACAAGAATGGCGCTAGTAGGACAGATCAAAGACATCGTCGCGCTACCCATGGAGAGAGCCCACACGGCAGCCTCGGGATTAAGGCCCATGAGTTCGGTCAAAGGTCCAAAAATGGGAGCGGTCAGTGCTGCAAGGCCAGATGAGCTGGGAACCAGAATCGCCAGGAGGTTCTCAACCGCATAAAGAAGCGTAGTAAAGAGAACCGCCGGGATGCCGCCCAGACCAGTAGCGAGCGCATTGAGGATGGTATCAATGATCATGCCGTCAGAGGCAATGACAAGGATGCCACGCGCAAGTCCAACGACAATTGCCGAGAAAGCAAAGTCAGCGATACCCGCAACAAATTCCTGAGCGATGACGTCCTGACTAAAGCCCGCAATAACACCAGCCAACAGGCCCATGGCCAAAAAGACCGCAGAAATCTCGTTCATATACCAGCCCTGGGTCACAAGTCCCCAGATGATAAGGCACATACCAGCGATAAATACCGCAAGCACGCCTTTTTGACGACCCGTAAATTCCGCGTCAAGGGCAGATTCATCGGCAGCGAACTCGACTTTCTTGGCGATATCATCCTCAAATGTGATCGATGACTCAGGGTTCTTCTTTACCCTTCGTGCATAGAGGACAACCCAAGTAATTGCAACGGCGGTCAAAACAACCCAGGCAATCATACGCAGCCACAGCTGGGGGTTGCCCTGAATACCAAGAATACCTTGCGCAATGAGAACATTAAACGGATTAATCGTTGAGGCGATGTAACCCGTGCGCGCTCCAACGAACACGACCATGAACGCCGTCATCGAGTCGAAGCCCATAGCCATCATAATTGGCATGAAGATCGCAAAGAACGGAAGAGTTTCTTCCGCCATGCCAAAGCTCGTTCCGCCCAATGCAAAGAGAACCATCGCAATAGGAATAATTAGAATGTCTTTGTTCTTAAAGCGGCGAACGACACGACCCATTCCGCTCGTGATAGCGCCCGTTTTAGTAATAACCTGAAACGAACCGCCCACAATCAAGATGAATGCAACGACCTCAATTGCCTCTTGTATACCGCGCGTTGGAGCCTGAAGAACATCGAAGACGCCTTGTCTGAGATCTACTTCATCCCCGGTTTCCTCGTCAATATATGTCTTTTCACTCTGCTCATACGTACCTGCGACAGTGACTTCACGACCGTTCACCTCCTGACGCTGATAGGACCCAGAGGGAACAATCCACGTGAGAACAGCGAAGATGACCATAAGTGCAAAGATGATCGCATATACGTGCGGGACCTTGAACTGCTTGATGCCTTTCGAACTTTCCGCTGCCATTTCTCCTCCTTCATTCCTTTTCCCATCTATCCAGCTGGCACCATAAATGTATGAGGTTGCTCAGCGTTGGTCGGCCAACCATCGCCATCGTGTCGCTTTTCACCTATGAACGGCAGCTAAAGTGACGTTATTAATCAATCTGATATTTAAAATTGATGTTATTTATCAATTACATACGTCTTTTAACTTTTCCGCAACACAACAAGGAACCTGCCTTAGCCTTATATAAAAACCAGCAGGACAGGAGACAGACATGCAAGGCGTACACATAACAAATGAAATCGGTCATTTAAAAGCCGTACTTGTCCATCGACCTGGAGCTGAAACACAAAACTACCCTGATGCCGACTTCAGCCAAGTTTTCTCCCTGCGAAAATGGAGCGGTCGTTTTGACCTCGACAAAGCAATATATGAGCACGATTCCATGGTTCAATTGCTTAAGAAGCATGGCGTAGAAACCATTGAAATTAGGGACCTTCTCGAAGACTCACTTGAAACTGAGCCCCAATCACTTAAATATTTTATTGATGACTACCTCCGTTGCAGCGGAGCAACAGGCAGAGAGTTCCTCGAGACAATAACCCAGCTGTTTGAGAACGCTAAGAACACCCAGGAATTGGTGAATATAGTACTTAACGGCATTCGCTTTGGAGACACTGAGCTATGTTCAAACCAGTCGGAAACACTACGAGCGCTCGTGCACGAGCAATTTGACCCCGCCTCGCTCTTGGTCAATCCCCTCAACACGCTTTTTTTCACTCGTGATCCTGCTGTGGTAGTCGGAGACGGCATCATCCTAAATCATATGTATTGGCCTGAGCGTGATCGTGAGGTCGCCTTATACCGGCAGATATTCACCCACCACAAGATCATGGGAGAAACCCCAGTATGTGATTTGAACAGGAGTAGTTACCATATCGAAGGCGGAGACATTCTTGTTATCAGTGCTAAGACAATTTTAGTTGGAATCTCTGACCGAACTGAACCCGCCGCCGTCGAGTCACTTGCAAAAGAGCTCCTGACCTCAAATAAATTCCAGACCACCGAGCTAATTGCGATTCGAGTCCCCTCTGACGGGCTGCGTATCCACCTCGATACGTTCATAAGTAGAATTGATCACGACGCGTTCCTCATCGATCGTGAGATATGCAATGCCGTTGATGCATACAGCATTCAACTAAAACGATCCGGAAAGGGCCTTACGATCACTCCTATCGATCGCACGATTCCGGAAATACTCTCTGCAGCCTGTTGCGAACCAATAAAAGTAATTGACTGCGGAGGCGGGAATCAAACCGCCTACGAAAGAGAGCGCCGGAACAACGCAACGTCTATCCTTGCGCTCTCGCCAGGAAAACTATGCGTATATGAAGAAAACGTTTGGACCAACGAAGCGCTTGAGAAAGCAGGAATGGAATTATTCCCGTTATCCATTGACGAGCTCACCAAAGGCTATGGTGGCACAAACTGTCTATGCCTCCCCCTGTGGCGAGAGGATCTATAGCCATGGGCTTCGGGGCAAATATTCGTAAACTCCGCACCATGGAGCATCTTGGTCAGGCGCAACTTGCAGAGATGTTGGGGGTATCTAAAGAGACCGTTTGTCGTTGGGAAAAAAGTCGGTATGCCCCCCGTGAGCGCCATATTGAAAAGTTACAAACGCTCTTCGGTTGCACCCGCGATGAACTTGTTGGCGAGGAAAACGGTTTGGCCGTAAAGCTCGCAAATAAAAGAATCGTCACCGACGAAGACCCTGCTATCCACGAAATGGAGGGCGCATTTCCCGTCATCGATATCGAATCGCAAAAGCGCCGCATCACGCACAGCCAACAAAATGCTTGCGCGCCCGTAGACGTAGCCAAGCGTCACCCACATAGCGTTTTCGTTAAAATCAAAGGTGACGAAATGTCCCGCATTTACCCTCCCGGCAGCTTACTACTTGTCGATACCACCGCAAAGCCTTGGAACGGCTGTGCTGTATTGGCGCTCGCAGACGGTAAAACACCGGTAATTAGGCGATTTGCAGAAGGAAACGACATGATTGTGCTGTCGTCCCATTCATATGCAACAGCAAGTCCGGATCTGATGTTTAACAAACGGAGGATTAGAATCATAGGAGTCGTCGTTTGGTATCAAGCGAGCCACGATCACACGCTTAATTAAATCGACTTTCCCAAAAACGACCGTACCGCACAGACAGCTCAAAGCCCCAGCCCAAATGAACTAGTTTTTGGACGCTTTGCGCTCGTCGCGGATGCGGGCGCGGTCCATGGCCGCCTCGACAGCCGAGAAGCGGCAACCACAGTAGTTCTGCCGATACATGCCAAGCTCGCGCGAACGGCGTGTCGCCTCGGGGTAATACGGGCGAAAATCGCGAATCACCGGGGTGAGCCCATGTGCCGCCGCCAAGCGCTCAAGCACGTCATTGCAGGTATCGAACAGCTGGTACGGCGAGACGGCGAGCGTCGTGCCCACAAACTCAAACCCGCGCTCCTGGGCCACACGGCACGCCTCGGCCAGACGCAGGGCATAGCACGCGCGACAGCGACGGGCTCGGTCGGCTCCCAGCGGGGCCACGCCGGCCTCCCAGCGCTTCCGGTCCTCCCCTGCCTCGATGAGCTCGATGTCGCCATCGGCACACCACCGGCGCAGCTCGTCCAGGCGGCGCTGCCATTCATCGCGCGGCTGAATATTGGGATTGGTCCAGCAAATCGTGGGCTCAAACCCCTCCTCGCGCAGCAGACGAACCGGCTCAAGCGAGCACGGCGCACAGCAGGCGTGCAACAACAACGGCCTCATCAACATCCCCGTCTCAGAAAAATCATCCCAAAAAGACTACCTTGCAAAAAAGCGCACGCCAAAGGACGTGTCCTCGCAGACGACAATGCGGCGGTCGCGCAGGATGGACCGCACGTAATACCAATCGCCCACACAGCCCGACAAGTGCAAGCCGGCCGCCAGATAGCACAGCAGCGGATAGCCCGAGAACGCAAACCCCAGGGCAAACGCCACCGTCAAGGCAACCGTCGGCGCTAGGCAAATGACCATGTACCGCCGGCGCGAATACACAATGCCCTCGGCGCAGGCATAAATCATGCAGGTTTCGAGATTTGCCCCAAAGGTCACCCGAGCGCCGGCGGGCGCAAACAGTTTAAAGAACACCGCGTGCACCAGCTCGTGCACGGCAAATGACGCCGCCGAAACCGCAGCCAAGCTGACTATCCAGCCCAAGACGGCCATCCAACCACCCGCGTCAGCCGCATCCAGGTCCACAGGCCCACCCAGCAGCATAAACAC
>UQIQ01000066.1 GCA_900541185.1 uncultured Collinsella sp. | reverse complement strand
CGTCGAGTCTCGTGGGCTCGGAGATGTGTATAAGAGACAGGCTTTGGCATCGCGCCGCTCTCCGCCATCGCGCGCGGCCTGGCGCCGGTCATCATCACCGTCGCGGTCGCCTTCGTGTCCATCGTGATCGGCGAGCTCGTCCCCAAGCGCATCGGCCTGGCCAATGCCGAGGGCGTGTCCAAGCAGGTCGTGGGACCGTTGTCGTTTTTCCAAAAGATCGCCCGTCCGCTCGTGTGGCTGACCGGCGCCTGCTCCGATGGCCTGGCCCGCATCCTGCGCATCAAGAGCGCCGACGACCGCCAAAACGTCTCGGAAGAAGAGATCAAGTACATGGTCTCGGAGCAGGACGACCTGCTCGACGAGGAAAAGCGTATGATCCACGAGATCTTTGACTTGGGCGATACCGTTGCCCGCGAGGTCATGGTGCCGCGCGTGGACACCACCATGTGCGAGGACGACGAGACGGTCGCCGACGTGTTGTCCACCATGCGCCAGACCGGCTTCAGCCGCATCCCCGTCTATCACGAGGATCCCGACAACGTCGCCGGCATTGCGCACATCAAGGACCTGATCCAACCCGCGCTCGACGGCAAGGGTGACCAGCCCATCGCCGGCTTTTTGCGCGACGCCACCTTTGTGCCCGACACCAAGGACATCCTGCCGCTACTGTCCGAGATGCAGACCTCGCACGACCAGATCGTGGTGGTCGTGGACGAGTACGGCGGCACGGCCGGCATTATCACCATCGAGGATATCGTCGAGGAGATCGTCGGCGAGATCGAGGACGAGTTCGACCCCGACAACAAGTATCTCACGCGCCTTTCGCGCCGCGAGTGGCTCGTTGATGGGCGTTTTTCGTGCGATGACGCGATTGAGCTTGGTTGGCCGCTCGAGGAAAGCGATGATTATGAGACCATCGCCGGCTGGATTTTGGAGCTTTGCGACTCGGTGCCCGACATCGGAGAGGTGTTTGAGGTCGCGGGGTACAAGTTTAAAGTTCAGTCGATGCGTGGCCAGCGCATCTCGCTCATTCGCGTGATCGCTCCGGCCGAAACCGATAAGAAGGATTCCGAGTCTTCGGCAGAGAAGCCGGCGGCGTCGGGTGCGGGCTCTGTGGATCCGCACGATGGCGACGAGTAGGGCAAGGAAGAGTAGGGGAGAGTTATGGCAGGCCTGTTCAACATCCTTAAGGTCACCGTCAGCGAGGACAAGATCTGCGCGCATGTGCTGGTGAACCCCGGCATGCCGCTCATGACCTCGGAGGATATCGAGGCCACGGCGCGCGTGTATTACCTGGTGCCGGCGATTGCCAAGCACCTGTGCCTGGGTGATTCCGGTCGCGAGTTCCAGGACTGCATGGGCCAGACCGAGCTCTGCCACCTGCTGGAGCACGTGACGGTTGAGCTCATGAACGAGACCGGTCTTGCCGGTAGCATCTCGTGCGGCCGCACGCGCGTAAGCGAGCACGACGAGCGCGTCTTTGAGGTTGAGCTTTCGTGCCCCGATGACGCACTGGCCATTGGTGCGCTGTCGTCGGCTACCTTTATGATGGACTGGGCGTACCTGCACGCCGACCAGCCTGCCCCCGACGTGGAAGGCACGGTCGCGGGTCTGCGCAACCTGGTGTTGGGCATGCGCGCCGAGGCCGAGGGCAAGGACCCGCACGAGGCCGTTGCCGCTGCGAGCGGCGAGGACGTGGCCGAGGATGTGCCCGAGGGCGACGCTCCTGCCGACGCCGACACTGAGCCCGTTGCCGAGGCGCCCGTTGAGCCCGAGTCTGCGGAGCCCCAAGGCGTCCCGAGCTTTGACGACGAGCCGCAGATGCCAATCGATACCGAGGGCGCGGTCGCCGAGAACCACGAGGCCCCCGCGGCCGTCTTTGGCGGTGCGGCAACGGCTCCGTCCGGCTCGGCGCACGAGGGCAACCTGCCGCTGGTCGATGGCGCCGGCGAGAACCCGGCCGCCACGGTGGCCATGCCTGCCATGCCGCAGGAGTAGGTTCGCTCGCTTATCACCATCATATTCCTGCGCTTTTACCGTACGCAGATGAGCGCGACGGCAAGTGTTGCGCTGCGGGTATAATGGACAGCATTCAAACGGTGGGCATCGAGGTGCCCGCAGGAGAGGAATGATCATGGGAAAGACTTTCAGCTTTGTCTCCGGTGCGCTCTTTGGTGCTGCCGCCGGCGCTATCATCGGCGTTGCCCTGGCCCCGCGCTCGGGTGCCGAGACCCGCGCCATGGCCGCCGATATCGCCAACGATGCCTGGGACAACATGCGTGACACCTACGAGCACAGTGCCGAGGAGGCTCGTGCCGCGGTCAGCGACTTTGGTCCGATGGTCGATGCCAAGACCGATGACCTGCGCGCCAAGGTCGACCTGGCCCGCGAGCGCATGGATCAGCTTCGCGAGCAGCTCAACGACGCCATCTCGGGCGGCAACGTGACGCCCGCTGCCGACGTCGTGGTCGAGAACGTCACCGAGGCCGGCACCGAGGCCACGGAGCCCTCGACCGAGGCATAATGCGCGCAGGGGATTTTGTTGGCGTCAAGGTTTATCGTAAGCCTGCCGAAGACAAGCGCACCAAAAAGGACGGCACGCCGCGCAGCCCTAAAAAGCTCGGCAAGATTCACTTTCCCGTCTTTACCCCGGGCGGTACGCGCGTGGTGGGCTTTATGGTTCGCCAGTCCGATATCGCGGGTATGATCGAGCGCCCCGACCGGTTTGTGGCGCTCGATGCCATCGGCGTCTATGAGGGCGCTGTCGCGGTCGACGACGTCAAGGGCACCTACGATGCCGCCGCGGCCAAGCGCCTCGATATCAACCTGGACGATTGCATCATCTGGGTTGGCATGGACGTGCGCACGGAATCGGGCGATGTCGTGGGCTACTGCTCGGACGTTGAGTTCAAGCCGCGCTCGGGTATTGTGCAGACGTTCTATGTGACCGCCAGCGCCGCATCGAGCATGTTGGTGGGCGACACGCAGGTGCCGCCGACGATGCTGCGCGGCTACGAGAACGGCGCGATGATTGTCTCGGACGAGGTCAAGACGCTTGGGTATTCGGGCGGCGCGGCCGCCAAGGCTGCCGAGGCCAGTGTCGTGGTGGGCGATAAGGTCAAGAAGGGCGCCAAGGTGCTCGATGACAAGGGATCGGTCGCCGTGGACAAGGGCAGCCGCGCACTGGGCAAGCAGCTCGGCAAAACGCGCGGTATGTTCAAGGCCTTTAAGGACGAATATCAAAAGGCGAGCGGGGGCTCGTCAAAAGCTAGCAAATAGCGACGTACCAAATGATGGGAGGCGAGCCGGAGACATGTTGCTCCGGCTCGCTGTGTTTATGGGGGAGGGCACATGCGCCAAAACGGATCTAACTTAAACGGGCACTCGGGTGCGCGTCCGACGGCGCGCCGCGACCTGGGGCAGCTGCCCAGCGGTCAGCGTCGACGTCGCCGTAAGCCCGGCGCGATGTACCTCAACCATAGCCGTGGGTTTAGCGATCGCAGCGCGCGCATCGGCAACGGTCGCTCGCCGCGTCGACCGTCCCGTCTGCCCTATGCGCTCATCGCCGTGGGTTGCGCACTCGTGCTGTTTATCGCTGCCGTCGTGGGCTACGTCAACCGCAGCGTGGACGTGGAGCTCAACGGGCAAAAGACCGCGGTGCGCGTGGGCTCTACGTTGCAGAATCTTATCGACGATCAAAGCCTGACCGAAACGTACGACGCCGGCGATCTGCTGGCCGTCGACGACAGCGTGCTTAAGCGCCATGGCGGCGAAAAGCTGTCGGTGAAGGTCGACGGCAAGCGCGTGAAGCAAGGCAAATGGGATAGTCGCGAGCTTACGGGTGGCGAGAAGGTGACGGTCAAGGATGGCCGCAACGTCTACGAGAAGCACGAGGTCCAGGCCACGACTATCGAGCCAAAGCTTAAGGTCGAGGGCACGGGTGCCATTGAGTATGTCAAAACCTGGGGCGTTCAGGGCCGCTCCGAGGTGTGGGTCGGCGAGCAGTCGGGCAAGACGCAGGACCGCGGCGAGGTCGTGCCCGCCACCGACTGCGTAGTCGAGTGCGCGAGCGTAGCGCCCAAGGGCAACGAAAAGTACGTGGCCTTGACGTTTGACGAGGGTCCGAGCGGCGCGACCAAGCAGATCTTGCAGGTGCTCAAGGAAAAGGGCGTCACGGCGACGTTCTTCCTTTCGGGCGATGCCGCGGAAGCCTCGCCCGCTACTGCCAAAGCGATTGTCGATGCCGGGTGCGAGATCGGCTCCAACAGCTACAGCGATGATTCGCTCAAGGGCGAGGATCGCGAGACGGTGCGCAAGCAGATCACAAAGGGCACCGAAGCAATTAAGTCGGCGACCGGCGTCGAGACGATGTTGCTGCGTGCCCCCTACGCCGCGTTTGACGAGCAAAACTGGATCGACTCGATGGACCTGGTGTCCGCCGTGGTTTCGTGGAATATCGATTCGGGCGACTGGCTGCTCAACGGCGCTGACGAGCAAGTATCGACCGTGCTCGACTCGATGACGCCGGGCAATATTGTGCTGCTCACCGATAGTGATGAGTGCGCCGAGCAGACGCTCGAGGCGCTGCCGCAGATTATCGATGGCCTTGTCGCCGACGGCTACAAGATCGTGACGCTCAGCGATCTGGTTAAGACGGACACGGCATTGAGCAAAAAGCTCACCTCGCTCACCAAGGTTTCCATGCCCAAAAACGCCGTGTTCCCCCAACTCCCCGAGGACGACGACACCACAGAGTAGTCATTGGGGACGTGCTTAAACGACTGGTCGTTTAGGACGGTCTTAATAGCTTTGTCCCACCACACCCATCCGGCTCTATGTCACGGATACGTCAGCGTTTGGTATGCCTGCGATGTGCAGCGCATAAATTCGGTGCCGCAGCGCGATGCTGATGCTATAGTTACTGCGGTTAATGAGGGTCAAGAGAAAGGTTACAGGTGAAATCCAAACCTCGACCATACAGTCGATGACCCCATGCAGGTGCTTTCTGCGCGTGCACGGGGTGTGAGCGCCGAGCGGCGTGCCGCCCGCGCATGCGTATACATATCTAAAAGTCCACGGATTGCGTGCCGGTATGGTCACGCGGTCCGCAGGAATAATGATGGGGAGCACCATTGAATTATCTGAGTGAGATGCTCAAATTGCCGGTCTTGGACGTCGACGGCGAAAAGCTCGGCGTGGTTAACGATTTTGGCATTGCAACCGGCGAAGTTTTTCCGCACGTGACGTCGCTCGCGTTCCGTGGTCCCGGCAAGACGCCGTTTATGATCAGCTGGCGCAAATGGGTCGACCGTATCGACGAGACGGGTGTACACCTTAAGACATCGGCCACCGAAATCCGTTTTTCGTACCTGCAGCCGACCGAACTCTTGCTTGCCCGCGACGTGCTCAACAAGCAGATCGTCGACACGCAGGGCATGAAAGTCGTGCGCGTAAACGACATCAAGTTTTCCATGTCGGGCGAAAATCAGCTGCGCCTGCTGGGTGCCGAGGTCGGCGCCCGCGGTCTGCTGCGCGCGATCAGCCCCGCGCTCGAGCATGTCGTCGAGGGCTTTATGAAGCACCTGGGCAAGCCGCTCAGCGAGGACATTATCGCCTGGTCTTACATGGACCTGCTCGATCGCTCGACTAAGAACATCCAACTCTCGGTGTCGCACAAGACGCTTGGCGAGCTGCATCCTGCCGACATCGCTGACATCATCGAGCAGCTCGACCCGCGCCTGCGCGCGCAGGTGTTCGCGCAGCTCGATACGGCACAGGCCGCCGAGGCCATCTCGGAGTTCGATGACGACGAGCTCATGACCGAGATGCTCGAGGGCCTGTCCGATACCGACGCATCGTCGATGCTGGCCATGATGGACCCGGACGACGCTGCCGACCTGATCGACGAGCTCGATTACGAGAAGGCCGAGAAGCTTCTGCGCCTAATGGGCGTCAAGGAGGAGAAGGCGATTCGTAATCTGCTGGGCTACGAGGACAACACCGCCGGCCGCATCATGACCTCGGAGTTTGTCTCGCTGCCCGCCACGGCGACGGTCGGCGATGCCATCGAGGCGATTCGCAAACTCGACGAGGACTTTGAGAGCGTCTACTACGTCTATACCGAGGATCCGAGCGGCATGCTGACGGGCGTGCTTTCGCTGCGCACGCTGATCGTGGCCGATCGCGACGCCACGCTGGGCCAGCTCGCCTATTGCGATCTGGTCTACGTGTCGCCCGACGAGGACCAGGAAGACGTGACGGACGAGATGACCAAGTACGACCTGGTTGCCATCCCCGTCTGCGACGAGAACCGTCATATCCTGGGTATCGTAACTTTCGACGACGCCATGGACGTTATCGCCGAGGAGCACCAGGAGGACCTGCAGATCGCAGGCGTCGGCTCGGGCGACAGCGCGTCGGACGACTCGACGAACGTGCTCAGCTGGTTCGTGCATCGTCAGTACTGGGTCGTCGTGTGGGGCATCGCCTCGTGCATTATGGCGACGGTGCTGGGGACGGCGCTGGGCTCCGCGCATCTGGTGGTGTTCCCCATGTGCGCCATGCCGCTCGTGCTGCTGGCTGCCTCGCGTATGGTGTCGTTCGTCAAGAACTACTTCCTGGAGTACGACGGTCACGACGACGAGCCCAAGCCGTACCTGGGATTCTTCTTCCAGAGCACGGGCATGGGCCTGATCCTTTCGCTCGTGACCTACCTGTGCGCGCAGCTGGTACGCACCGCCGCGTTCCCCGATGCCACTATGTTTGAGGAGCAGCTCTTTACCGGCTGCTTTAACATTGCCGCCATCATCTGCCTGGTTGGCAACATGAGCGCCGTGATTTATCTGATGGTGCTGTTCTGGCGCGATGAGCACGACCTTAACACGTCGGGTACCGCCATGAACGTCATCGCCGTCATGATCTCGTGTGTGGCGTACTGCATCGCCGCGGTGCTGCTCACCATGTCAGTCATGGGTTAGGTGGTCGCGTGCAAAACACGAAGCAAAAGGCGAGCACCAAGCAAAAGCTGACCATCGCCGCCATCTTTGGCGCCATGGGCCCCGGTCTGTTGGCGGCGCTTTCGGGTAACGATGCCGGCGGCATCGCCACGTATTCCAGCGCGGGCGCCAGCTATGGCTATAAGATGCTCTGGATGCTTCCCGTCATGACCGTGCTGCTCATCGTGACGCAAGAGACCGCGGCGCGCTGCGGTTGCGTCACGGGCAAGGGCTTGGCCTCGCTCATCCGTGAGCGCTTTGGCGTGCGCAGGAGCGTGCTGGCCATGGCGGCGCTGTTGATCGCCAATACGGCGGTGACCATCTCGGAGTTCGCGGGTATCGCGAGTGGCCTTGCTCTGTTTGGCGTTCCGGCGAGCATCTCGGTGCCGCTCGTGGCGCTGCTGGTGTGGATGCTTACCATGTCGGGCAGTTTCCAGCGTATCGAGAAGATTTTGCTGCTGGTAAGCTGCGTGTTCGTGACCTATATTGTCGCCGCGTTTATGGCCGGCCCCAACTGGGGCGAGGTCGCGGTCGACTTGGTCGTCCCCAATATTCAGAACGATCCCAGCTACGTGTCGCTCGTGGTCGCAACGATCGGTACCACCATCGCACCGTGGATGATCTTCTTGGCTCAGAACAACGTGGTCGATAAGAATGCGGGCGAGGACGACATCGTGCTGCAGCGTATTGATACCGTGAGCGGCTCGATCGCTGCTGATATCATTGCGGGCTTTATTATCATCACGACCGGTACGGTGCTGTTCCCGGCGGGTATTCAGATTAGCGATGCCGCCGATGCCGCCCGCGCGCTGGAGCCCATCGCGGGCCAGTGGTCCACGGTGCTGTTTGCCTCGGGCCTGGTTGCGGCGAGCTTCTTGGCTGCCTGCGTGCTGCCGGGCGTTACGTCGAGTGCCATCTGCGAGGCTTTTGGTTGGGAGCGCGGCGCCGATCGCAGCTGGGACGAGGCTCCGGTTTACCGCGGCATCATTACGGCCATCATCGGCATTTCTGCCGTGTTGGTGCTCATGCCTGGCGTCGATTTGTTCCAGATTATGATGACCTCGCAGGTCATCAACGGCGTGCTGCTGCCCGTAGTCTTGGTATTCCAGGTGGTTATCGCGGCGGATCGCCACATTATGGGCGCCAACCGCAACGGCCGCGTATGGAATGTGCTCACTTGGGCGACTATCGGCGTGATTACGGTGCTGACGGTCGTCATGTTTGTGCTGCAAGCGATGGGCTACAGCGCGTAGCGCCCACTTTTGCTTCCGAACAGGCCGCAGCGATGGGCTGCGGCCTGTTTTTTGTCTGCTATAGGGTGTTAGTTATATGGCAGTGGTCAAAAAATGCCAAATATGAGTACTGTTGCTAAGTGAATAGCATTTACATCCAAGAAGATAATGAACATAACCTATAGTATGTTTATTAAAATTGGCTCCAATATGCCTTAAACCAGTCAGGTTGGCTGCTTTAGGGGGCTGTAGGGGCCGCCCGAACGTCATTTTGGGTGGTTTTGCCTGCTACTAAAATGGTAACAGTACTCATATTTGCCCTTTTTTGCCCACAGACCTTTGAGGTCGCGGCGAAAAGGGCTTGTTTTGATTTCAAGACTTTAGTCTGCTGGCCGCGCAGCGGCCAGCTTTAAACCACCCGCTA
>UQIQ01000065.1 GCA_900541185.1 uncultured Collinsella sp. | reverse complement strand
CTGCTCGACGACCTGGCAGACCTCACCGACTCGTTCTACTTCATCGAGGCCGGCACGCTCGTGGAAAAGACCGAGTCGTCCTCGCAGACGCTCAAGCGGGAATACCTCGATACATACGAGCGAGGTGAATGAAATGAAACTATTTGAACAGCTGAAGTCCAATGCGTCGCGCATGGCTGTCTACGCCATCCTCGTGGCAACGGCTTTATGCGGAATCGCGGCACCCGTCTATGCGCTCAACGGGGAGAAAGGCGATGTCGAACCCGCGTACATGGCTTCGACGGTTAAGGACCGGTACAAAGCCTTCTCTGGAGACACGTTTTACGTAGCAGAGTACGACACGACCTACCGTCAGCTTCGCTACAACAAGGGCTACGACTATCTAGGCGCAGAGGCAATCAGCTATACGTCGGGTTGGTACCGCTCCAACTATGGACACATAACCCAGTTCAAGTGTAACTACCGTGTGTACAACTAAAGCAACCGGCCGGGACGAGGGGTGACGCAAAAGCGTCGCCCCTCGTTTTTAACCATGTCAACTGAACCTAGTTCAGTTTGGTTGATTTCCGATCTCAGCCGAACACATTGAGCGGAAAGGCCGTTCCCGCAGTCAGTCGAACGTCCCCGGGGCCCTTCTCAGGCCCCGGGGACGGCATTTTCCCAGTTGAAGGAACGGTGGAGATGTGTTTCGATGGGTCAGATTCGTGTCGTTCCGAAAAGACCGTGAACCTTTTGTGGGACACGCGGCGCCGTGGTACCATAGCCGAGTTTGTTGTCTTGGTCGGAAACCAAGACGCCTTATGCGCTGATCGGTAACCAGCGCCTGACCAATAAGGAGTCCTACCATGAAGCAGGGTATCCATCCCCAGTATGTCGAGTGCACGGTGACGTGCTCCTGCGGCAACACCTTCAAGACGCACGCTACCGTGTCCGAGATGAAGGTCGAGCTTTGCAACGAGTGCCACCCGTTCTACACCGGCCAGCAGAAGTTCGTCGACACCGGTGGACGCGTCCAGCGCTTCGCCGACAAGTTCGGTGGCGCCGCTGCCGCTCAGCTCAAGAAGGCCGAGGAGGCCAAGGCCGCCAAGGCCGCCAAGGCTGCTGAGGCCGAGGCCGCTCGCAAGGCCGCCGCTGAGGCTAAGGCTGCCGAGAAGGCTAAGCGTGCCGCTAAGTTCGCCGAGGAGGCTGCCAAGCAGGCTGCCGAGGCTCCCGCAGAGGCTCCCGTCGAGGAGGCCGCTGCCGAGGCCGAGACCACCGAGGCTGCTGAGTAAATAGCTCGCCGCGGAAACACTCGCATTCATGGCATAAGGGCCGCGCATCCATTTGGGTGCGCGGCCCTTTTCTTTTTATTGGTGCAAGCTAACCCGTCCCCATTGCACCAGGTTGGTGCGAAGGGGACAGGTTGGCTTGCACCAAATGGCAGAGAGGCGGCGTTTTCCCAGATAAAAGTTGCCAAAATAAACCAGTCCCTTTTTGGCAGGCTGTCGTAGTTATTACGTGGTCGAGCGTGTCGACCGCATAGGCGGCGCCTTGTTTGGCTAAAGTACAAATATCTGTGTTTAACTCGTCCAAGGTTTCATGCCGCGGGCGATGGCCAAAAAGGAAAACCACATGGGATTCATGTCAAAGCTGCTGTCCTTTGGATCCGATAAGGACCTGAAGCGCTACTACAAGATCGTCGACAAGATCAACGGTCTTGAGCCCCAGTTTGAGAAGATGGCCGAGGAGGAGCTCCGCGCCCAGACCGATAAGTTCCGCGAGCGCTACGCCAACGGCGAGTCGCTCGACGACATGCTCCCCGAGGCCTTTGCCACCGTGCGCGAAGCTTCCAAGCGCACCATGGGCATGCGTCACTTTGATGTACAGCTCATCGGCGCCATGGCTCTGCACGAGGGCCACATCGCCGAGATGAAGACCGGCGAAGGCAAGACCCTCGTCTCCACGCTGGCCGGCTATCTCAACGCTATCGCCGGTAAGGGCGTGCACGTCGTCACCGTCAACGACTACCTGGCCAAGCGCGACTCCGAGTGGATGGGTCGCATCTACAAGTATCTGGGCATGACCGTCGGTCTGCTGCAGAACAACATGCCGCTCGAGCTGAAGCGCCCAGCCTACCAGGCCGACGTCACGTACGGCACCAACTCCGAGTTCGGTTTCGATTATCTGCGCGACAACATGGTTACCCGCCCCGAGCAGCGTGTTCAGCGCGGCCACAGCTACGCCATCGTCGACGAGGTCGACTCCATCCTGATCGACGAGGCCAGAACGCCGCTCATCATCTCGGGCGCCGGCACCAAGTCCGCCAGCACTTACAAGGACTTCGCGCGCGCCGTGCGCGGCCTTGAGCGCGGTGAGGACGTCTCGCACGACATGCTCACCGCCACCGAGGACGTGGAGCCCACGGGCGACTTCGTCATGGACGAGGCCAAGCATACCATCGCCGCCACCGAGCGCGGCCTTAAGAAAATCGAGCGCCGCCTGGGTATCGATGACATCTATGCCGATCTCTCCGGCCAGCTGGTCAACCACCTGCAGCAGGCGCTGAAGGCCCAGTACATGTTCCACCGCGATAAACAGTACGTGGTCACCAACGGCGAGGTCAAGATCGTCGACGAGTTCACCGGCCGCATTATGGAAGGCCGCCGTTACTCCGAGGGCCTGCACCAGGCCATCGAGGCCAAAGAGGGCGTGCTCGTACGCGAGGAGAACCAGACCCTGGCCACCATCACCCTGCAGAACTACTTCCGTCTGTATGACAAACTCTCTGGCATGACCGGTACGGCGCTTACCGAGGACGCCGAGTTCCGCGAGATCTACAAGCTGCCCGTCGAGGTCATCCCCTCCAACAAGCCCGTGCAGCGCGTGGACCACGAGGACCTGGTGTACCGCACCATTCAGGCCAAGTACAACGCCGTTGCCGACGACGTTGAGCGTCGTCACGCCAAGGGCCAACCGGTCCTGGTGGGCACCGTCTCCATCGAGAGCTCCGAGAAGCTGTCCGCCGCCCTTACCAAGCGCGGCATCGCACACGAGGTCCTCAACGCCAAGCACCATGAACGCGAGGCCCACATCGTTGCCCAGGCCGGACGCTACGGCGCCGTGACCATCGCCACCAACATGGCCGGTCGTGGTACCGACATCCTGCTGGGCGGCAACCCCGACGAGCTGGTGCGCGAGCGCCTGGAGTACGAGGGCCTGACCATGGAGGACGTGACGCCCGAGCAGCTCGAGCAGTTTAACGCCGAGGCCAAGGAGACCTGCAAGGCCGAGCGCGAGCGCGTGCTTGCCGCCGGCGGCCTGACCGTTATCGGCACCGAGCGCCATGAGTCCCGCCGTATCGACAACCAGCTGCGTGGCCGTTCCGGTCGTCAGGGCGATCCGGGCGAGACCCAGTTCTACCTGTCACTCGAGGATGACCTCATGCGCCTGTTCGGCGGCGACAGGATGGACCGCGTCTCCAAGATGATGGTCACGGCCGACATGGGCGACGACATGCCCATCCAGCACAAGATCATTTCCAAGGCCGTCGAGAATGCCCAGCACAAGGTCGAGAGCATCAACTTCTCCATGCGTAAGAGCGTTCTTGAGTACGACGACGTCATGAACAAGCAGCGCCAGGTCATCTACGCCGAGCGCAACAAGAATCTGGACGGCAAGGACCTGACCGACCACATCACCGAGGTCATGCACGATACCGTGTACCGCTGCGTGCAGGAGTTCTGCACCAAGGACAGCCACGAGGGCGAGCGCGATCTTGAGGGTCTGCGCAAATGGGTCGTCGAGCTGACCGGTCATATCGATACCCCTCAGTTCCCCGACGAGGACTTTGAGGCCCTGGCTGCCGATGTCTTGGCCTATGTTGAGAAGTGCTACAACATGAAGGCCGAGCGTCTGGGCGAGGACCTGATGCGTGAGCTCAATACCCAGGTCATGCTGCGCGTCATCGATACGCGTTGGATGAACTACCTGCAGGAAATGGACTACCTCAAGACCGGTATCGGCCTGCGCGGCTTTGGCCAGCGCGACCCGCTGGTTGAGTACAAGACCGAGGCCTACGGCGCGTTCCAGATACTCGTCGATACCATGTACGAGGATTACCTGCGCACTGTTCTACGCATTGAGCTCAAAGCTGCCCCGCAGGCTGTGGAGCACAAGGAGGACCCCGCCCTTAAGGGTGCGCGCTTCTCTGGTCCCGCCGAGGTCGATGGCGACAACAGCGATTCGGTACTGCGCAAGCAGGCTCAGGTGCAGGCCCGCACCGCCGTCCAGGGTGGTCCGGCTGCCGTTAACAACGGTGGCAAGGTGACGACCTACCGCAAGTCCGAGAGCGATGACCCCTATGTCAACGTGGGCCGCAACGACCTGTGCCCTTGCGGTAGCGGTAAGAAGTTTAAGTACTGCCACGGCAGGAATCGTTAATGGCCGAGGCTCTAGAGGTAACGCCCGCCGAGTTGGACGCGTTTGCGGACCGACTCGGTGAGGTCGAGTCATATCTCCATTTGGACGAGAAGCGCACCCGTGTGGCGGAGCTCGAGGCCAAAAGCGTGGCCCCCGGCTTTTGGGATGACGCCGACGCTGCCCGTGCCACCATGGAGGAGATCGCGCGCACCAAGGAAGATATCGCTGCCGTGGACACCGCGCGCGGCGAGCTTTCCGATGCCCGCGCCGCGCTGGAGCTTGCCGAGGAGATGGGGGATGACCCCGATGCCGCCGCATTGCGCGAGGAGGCTGCCGCTACGGCAGAACGCCTGGCCCGCGCTATCGACGAGCTCGAGCTTTCGAGCTGGTTTACCGGTGAGTTCGATCACGGCGACGCGATTGTGACCATCAAGCCCGGACAGGGTGGCCTGGAGGCACAGGACTGGACCTTCATGCTCTTTAAGATGTACATGAAGTACTGCCAGCGTCGCGGCTGGAAGGTCACCATTAACGACTGCCCCGCGGCCGAGGTCATCGGCATCGACCGTGCGACCTTTACCGTCGAGGGCAAGGACGCGTTTGGCATGCTGCGCGCCGAGGCCGGTGTGCACCGTCTGGTGCGCATTAGCCCCACCGACGACAAGAAGCGCCGCCAGACCACGTTTGCCGGCGTCGAGGTCATCCCCGTGCTGCCTGACGATATCGACATCGAGATCAGTCCCGACGATATCCGCGTGGACGTGTATCACGCGAGCGGCCCGGGCGGACAGGGCGTCAACACCACCGACTCCGCCGTGCGCGTGACGCATTTCCCCAGCGGCATTGTGGTTACCTGCCAAAACGAGCGCAGCCAGATTCAGAACAAGGCCGCGTGCATGCAGATCCTCAAGGCTCGCCTGTACGAGATTGAGCTCGAGAAGCGCGCCGAGGCCCTGGATGAGATCCGCGGACCCAAGACCACGATTGGTTTTGGCAACCAGATTCGCAGCTACGTGCTCTACCCGTACCAGATGGTCAAGGACCTACGCACGGGCGTGGAGACCAGCAATGTCGAGGCCGTTCTTGACGATGGCGATCTGGATTCGTTTGTTATTGGCTACCATCGCTGGGCCACCGGCAACGCTGACGCGGTGACCCCGTCTGCATAAACCGCCCGGTTTATGTGGAAATGGATTAAAACCCTCCCAGCAGGGTGGTTTTGTATCCAGAGCAAACCCTGCGCAGGGGTGGTTTTTGTCCGGCGAATCGGTAGAATTGAATACAAGAAGAAGTTCAAAGTGCATCCGTTTGGGTGCGCTTTTTTAAGGGAGGCAGCATGGCATATCGTCTGGACATCAAGCGCATTCTTTCGATGAACTTCTTTCACGACCTGCCCCAGATTATGTTGGGGTGCGCTCTGGCCGCTATTGCGACCGACCTGTTTTTGATTCCCAACGGCCTTGCTGCCGGTGGCGTTACGGGCCTTGCCACCATTATCCAGGCGGTCGGCGCGGCGCGCGGCCTATCGCTTCCCGTTGGTATTCAGACGATCGTGATGAACGCCTTGCTGTTGTTGGTCGTTATGCGCGAGGGCGGCATGTTCTACGTGGTGCAGACCGCGACGGGCTTTGTGCTGCTGGGCTTCTTTACCGATCTGTTCGCCCCGTTTGTAGCACCTCTGGCGGATGCGGACCTGATGCTCCCTGCCATGTGGGGCGGCATTATTACGGGCATCGGTTACGGCATGGTGTTGCGCGCCGGCGCCAACACCGGCGGCTCGGACACGATTGGCCAAATCATCTCGCGTAACACCTCGCTGCCGGTGGGCTCGACCGTCATGGCGATCGATGTTGCCGTATGCGCGCTATCGGCTCCGGTCTTTTCAATCGAAAACGCACTGTATGCAGGCCTTTCGATGGTCATTAGCGGCTACGTGATCGATGCCGTGGTCGATGGTGGCAACAAACGCCGTATGGTACTCATCATCTCGGACAAGTTCCCTGATATCGCTGCCGATATCATGTATGGCCTGGGTCGTGGTTGTACCAAGTTTAAGGCGACTGGCATGTATTCGGGTGCCGAGAAGCCAGTGGTTATGGTCATCGTGAGCCGTCGAGAGCTCAATACCCTCAAGACGATCGTGCGCGAGCGCGACCCGCGCGCCATCGTGACCGTGGCCGACGTTACGGAAACTTTCGGTGAGGGCTTCAAGGACATTAACGCGTAGGGCCGACTGCGTTCCATCCAAAAGACGTTCACATTGATAAACCGTTTCATCAGCGGTTCTGCCTGCTCAATTGTTCAAATAATGATAAATACTCTGGTAAAGCTTCCAGTTTCCAGCATAATGAATGACGTACGTGCATCGCGGCTGGGTTGGGACGACCTTCTGTGCCGTGCGCATCTTGTCTAAAGAGGATGAAAGGAAGGCACAATGAGCGACGAAGAGCTCAAAAAGGTTGCCAACGAGGTAAGGAAGGGCATCGTCACCGGAGTGCACGCTGCCAAGTCCGGCCATCCGGGCGGTTCGCTCGGCGCTGCCGACATCATGACCTATCTGTACTTTGAGGAAATGAACGTCGACCCGGCCGATCCCCGCAAGGCCGACCGCGATCGCTTTGTGCTCTCCAAGGGCCACTGTGCTCCGGGTCTGTACGCCGTGCTCGCCGAGCGCGGGCTCTTCCCCAAGGAGGACCTCGAGACGCTGCGTCATATCGGCAGCCACCTGCAGGGTCATCCCAACATGAACGACACCCCGGGCGTCGATATGTCCACCGGCTCGCTGGGCCAGGGCATCTCCGCCGCCGTGGGCATGGCGGTTGCCGCCAAGCACTGGGGTGATACTTACCGCACGTACGCCCTGCTGGGCGATGGCGAGAGCGAGGAGGGCCAGGTCTGGGAGGCCGCCATGTTTGCCGGCAACCAGCAGCTCGATAACCTCTGCGTGATCGTCGACCACAACGGCCTGCAGATCGACGGTCCTGTCGAGGAGGTCAACGACCCCATGCCGCTCGCCGACAAGTTCCGTGCCTTTAAGTTCCACGTGGTGGAGCTCGCCGACGGCAACGACTTCGACCAGATTCGCGCCGCCTTTGCCGAGGCTCGCGCTACCAAGGGCCAGCCGACCGCCATTATCGCCGAGACCATGAAGGGCAAGGGCGTTTCCTTTATGGAGAACCAGGTGGGTTGGCACGGTAAGGCCCCCAACGATGAACAGTTTGAGCAGGCCATGGCAGAGCTCACGGCCGCCGGAGAGGAGCTCTAGGATGGCAGACGTCAAGAAAATCGCCACGCGCGTAAGCTACGGCGAGGCCCTCGTCGAGCTCGCCAACGAGCACGATGACTTTGTGGTCCTCGACGCCGACCTGGCTGCCGCCACGCAGACCGGCAAGTTCAAGGCAGCCTGCCCCGACCGCTTCTTCGATGTGGGCATTGCCGAGAGCAACCTGATGGGCGTCGCCGCCGGTATCGCGACCACCGGCCGCGTTGCCTTCGCGAGCACCTTTGCCATGTTCGCTGCCGGTCGCGCCTTTGAGCAGGTCCGCAACTCCATCGGCTACCCGCACCTCAACGTTAAGATCGGTGCCACGCATGCCGGTATCTCGGTGGGCGAGGATGGCGCCACGCACCAGTGCTGCGAGGATATTGCCCTCATGCGCGTCATCCCCGGCATGACTGTGATCGTTCCTGCCGACGACGTCGAGGCCCGCGCCGTAACGCGCGCCGCCTACGAGTGCGACGGTCCGGTGTACATGCGCTTTGCCCGTCTGGCCTCGCCGGTTATCAACGATCCCGAGACCTACAAGTTCGAGTTGGGTAAGGGCATTGTCATGCGCGAGGGCGCCGATGTGACCATCATCGCCTGCGGCCTGATGGTCGGCGAGGCTCTCGAGGCCGCCGAGCAGCTCGCTGCCGAGGGCATCGACGCCGAGGTCATCAACATGCACACCATCAAGCCCATCGACGCCGACCTGATCGTCAAGAGCGCCACCAAGACCGGCCACGTCGTGACCGTCGAGGAGCACTCCGTGATCGGCGGCCTGGGCAGCGCCGTTGCCGACGTCCTGTGCGAGCAGTGCCCGACGCCGCTCAAGAAGATCGGTGTCAACGACACCTTCGGTGAGTCTGGCCCGGGCGCCGAGCTCTTGCACAAGTATGGCCTGGACGCCGCCAACATCGTGGCGACCACCAAGGAGTTCTTGGCATAAGGCAAGGCGGATCTCAAGGACTGCTTCGCCAGAACTATAAAACTGTTTCGCCAGTACTATGGAAACCCGGCAGGGGCGCTCTCTTGGAGAGCGCCCCTGTTTCAGTTGCGGTGAAATAAGGACTGATTAGACCTTTTAACTGGTAAAACAGTCCCTATTTCACCGCAACTTATGAAGACGCCCCTCAAGCACGGTCCCATCAGGGAAAAGGGCATATATCGACAAAGCGCAATTCAGACCCTTCCAACTTTGTATATGCAGCACCCCAAGTAAAACGCAGCGACCCCTTAGTTACCGCAGGCCGGGCACAGGGTTACTCTCCAAATCTTTCCGCAGGACGGAGGAGCCCCCGCCGCGCGAAGCGCGCAGCGGGGGCTCCGACAAGTCCGAGGACGATTTGGAGAGTAACCCTGTGCCCGGCCGACGGGATGGTTGATTTCCGATCTCAGCCGAACACATTGAGCGGATAGGACGTTCCCGCAGC
>UQIQ01000064.1 GCA_900541185.1 uncultured Collinsella sp. | reverse complement strand
CCAGGCCCGATTTTGCCTCTTGACAATGTCCTGCTCATATTAAAAGGAACGTCCCTATCTGCCATCTACGCGCTTGGCCATCCAGACATGGGGCTGGCCCTCGTCTTCGTAATCTACCGGGGCGATTTGCGTGTAGCCCGCCTTTGCATAGAGCGGCAGCACGTATTCCTGCGCATGCAGCTTAATAAGCTTAGCGCCGGCATCGCGTGCACACGAAGCACTGGCCTCGACGATCGCACTCGCCAGTCCGCGACGACGCATAGCCGGCAGCACGGCGACGCGCCCCATAATGTAGGTCTCCCCCGCCGCAACGCCTTCGTCCATGTCGCATGCCGGCAACACCGGGGCCTCTGCGTCAGCCACGCGCTCAAGCTCTTCGGGAAACACGCGCGAGCAACCGGCAAGCTCGCCGTCTACATAGAGCGTCACATGAATGCAGTTCTGATCCTCGTCGATAGCGTCGAACTCATTCTCGTAGCCCTGCTCGTCCATAAAAACGACGCGGCGCACCAACGCCGCGTCATCAAAGCATCCCGTCTTAAGTTGGATATCCATGGCTACCCTTTTATTCAATGCGAACGTTAGGGACAGATATTAGCGAAAATGAGCTCCGCGCACACTAAACTTCGCGCGAGCCTTCGCCAGGCAGTCGTAATGACCCACGTTATGGGCATCGCTCGCGATGAAGCTGTACAGGTTCTGATCGAACAGGCGCTGTGCCGGCTTTTTCTCACGACCAAAGCGACCGCCGGCAATAAAGTCCGCCGAAGCCTGCAGCTTGCAGCCCATATCGACCAGACGCTCCGCCACGCTTACATCCTTTTGAACCGCACGATAGCGCTCAGGATGAGCGATGATCACCTGGTAGCCACGGCACTGCAAATCGTAAATCGTATTCTCGTACTCTCTAAACGCATACGCATCGGCATGCGTCGAAAGTTCGAGCAGAAACTCGTTGGTCCCATCAAAATGCAAGTGCTCCGCGGCATCGATACCAAGCTCAACGAGCTTTCGATGGTTGACCTCGAAGCCCATCTGGAGCGGAAAACCGTCAGCGTTATCACGCAGCAGCTCAAAGGCATCCCACATCTTGTCGTAATCAAAATAGGGATCACGGCAGTGAGGAGTGCAAACGATTCTGGTTACACCGGCCCGCTTGGCAGCCTCGAGCATCGCCAAGCTCTCATCGAGATCGGCGGCGCCGTCGTCTACACCCGGCAAGATATGGCAATGAATGTCACGCATAGGTCAGCCTTAATCAACTAAACGTTTGCTCGGTTGGTGAAGATGCCCTTTTTGGAAGTCCCCTGATCGTCGGAGCCCTTCTTCACCTTCTTACCGTCCTTGGTGTAGTAGGAGTAGTAGTACTCGCTGGTCTCGGTCTCGCAGTAGTTCATAACGGTACCGATGAGCTTGACCTTCTCGGACTTCTTAAGCTGACCGATGGCGTTGAGCGCCTCCTCGCGCTTGGTGAAGTCCTCGCGCACCACGAACAGCGTGCCGTCGGTCAGACTTGCGATCTCGGCAGCATCGATGAAGGTGCCGACCGGGGGAGCATCAAAGATGACGTACTGGAACTTGGCAGACAGTGCCTTTACCAGCTTGGCAAAGCGGTGAGAGACGATGATGTCGGCAGGATTGGGAATATGCGGCTCGGCATCGAGGAAGTAGAAGTTCTTCTGACCCGTCTCGACAATCGCCTGGTCAATGGAGATCTGCTCGGAAAGAACCGCATAGAGTCCGCCGCGCGAACGAACGCCGAGCATATCGGCAAGGGACCTGCGACGCATATCAGCCTCGACCAGCAGGACGCTCTTGCCGCTGGTGGCGATAGCCTGGGCAAGGTTGATGGAAACCGTAGACTTGCCCTCGTTGGGAATCGAGGACGTAACGGTGATGGTGCGAATGGGGTCGTCCACGCTCGCAAAGCGGATGTTGGCCAGAAGGGTCTTGGCGGCATTCTGTACAACGAGCTTATCGGTGTTCTTTGCCTTAGCCATGCCTATTTACCACCTTTCATAGCCGGAATTCGGCCAACAACGGGAATGCCCAGGAGCTCTTCTGCCTCTTCGGCACCGCGGATGCGGGTATTGAGCATGTCTGCCAAAACGACATAGGCAGCTGCGATAAAGATGCCCGCGAGGAACGCGACAGCAACGTACAGCATACGCTTGGGGCCGCTGGGGGCTTCGGGGGTCTTAGCCTCGTCGATAACGTTGATGCTCTGGGCAGCGCCGACGTTCTGAGCGACCGTACTCACCGAGCTAGCTATGGCCTTTGCGACCTCAGCCGTCTCCTTGGCATCGGTGCCGGTAACCGAAAGCGTAATGACACGCGTGGTGGTCTCGGAGGAAACAGACACCTTGTAGTCATCCAGATCGGTGAGGCCCAGTTCCTTGGCGGCGCCGCTCTTAACGCTATCGCTATCTAACAGCGTGGCAATATCGTTGGAAAGCATCTGACTCGCCGAGAGATCGTTGTAGCTCATCTGACCGCTATCGTCGGTCTTGGCGAGAATGTACATGCTCGTCGTCGCGGTATAGGTGTTGTCCATCGCAACGAAGGACACGATGCCCATGGCGATCGCGCAGACCACCGGAAGGGTGATGACCAGCTTGAGGTGCTTTTTGAGCAGCTGGAACAGTTCGAGAAGGGTCATGCAGCTTGCCTTTCATTTCCCCAGTTCGGATTGACAAAACTGTCCGTATGTTATCGCATCTTCTTACCGAGACCAAACTCTATACATAAGAAACAGGCTCTTCTGTAAAAATGTCGGAAGCAATCGTAAAATTGCACAACAACGCCGCACCCGAAAGTCAAATGCGGCGTCTGCATCAATATCTATGTTGTATCGCTATGCGAATGGCTCGTCCTGCTGTATGGGAAACGTCACCGTAATGGTGGTTCCCACGCCCAACTCGCTCGACAGATCGAGCGTGGCGTGATGATACAGGGCCGCATGCTTGACAATGGCAAGCCCCAGACCGGTTCCGCCGCGTGCCTTGGACCTACTCTTGTCCACGCGATAGAACCGCTCAAATACCTTGCCCTGTTCTTCAGGCGCGATACCGATTCCCGTGTCGGCGACCGCGAGGAACGGATGGCCTTCGTCGTTGGTGCCGCACTGCAGCGTAACCGTACCGCCGGGTCGATTGTAGCGGATGGCGTTGCTTGCCAGATTATAGATGAGCTCGTCGACCAAGCGCGACACGCCTTCGATGACCACGGGCTTGGTCTCATGACTTATCGTCACATTCGCCTGACGGGCGACCTGTTCAAGACGCTGCTCAACCGCGTAGATGGCACGCGAGAGCTCAATAGGCTCCGTGGACCCAATGGGCACCGCCTCGCCCTCAGTTGCACGCTCGGCCTCGTCCAAGTTAGACAGCGTAAGGATGTCGTTGACAAGCGCTGCCAAGCGGCCCGCCTCACGATAGATGCGACCGCCAAAGTTGCGCAGGTCGTCCTCGCCCTCGACCATGCCGTTTGCGATGAGCTCGGCATAGCCCGAAATCGCCGTAAGCGGCGTCTTGAGCTCATGAGTGATATTCGCCGTGAACTCGCGGCGCATACGGTCGTTGTCCGCTAGCACCGCCATTTGGCGCTTGAGCTCCTGGCGCTGCGACTCGATACGCTCAAGCATGGGGACCATCTCGGCATAGGCGTGCTCATAGCTACGGCGTGGGTGGTCCAAATCCACCTCTTGCAACGGCGCGATGATGGCACGGGACTCGCGGCGCGCCATAAAAAACGAGAGTACCGCACCCGCTGCTGCGATAAGCAGCATCGGCGCCACCATCGACAGCAAAATCGCCGCAACGCCAGGCTGGGCCTGCGCCAAGCGGACAACCTGGCCGTTATCAAGGGCGACGGCGCGATACAGCATAATCTCGTCGAGCGTAGAGCTTGCGCGCTCCGCGGAACCCGAACCATTCTCAAAGGCCTCGATGACCTCGGGGCGATCGCCATGGTTGGGCAGTGTGGAAGGCGGCGCCTCGTTGTCGTAGGCAACCGATCCATCCTTGTTAATCAGCGTGATGCGCAAGTCCTCGCGATCGAGGCTACGCAAGAACGGGATGGGCTCCTGCTGCTCGTCGAGGGCGGCAGCAATGAGCTCGGTTTCCTGCGCCAGATTGGCACTCGTGGCATCCGCCAAGGTGTTTTGCACAAAGAACGCACCCAGCACCGTAAACGCCACGATAACCGCCATGGCGCAGACAAAGATCGTCACAAAAACGCGGTGCGACAGCGTATGTTTTCCCTGGGGGGCGAAGACCACGGGTTACTCCTCCGATGCGGTGGCCGCGGTGACGTCACCTTCGGCACCATCACCGGCAGAAGGCTCGGCCAAGCGGTAGCCCACGCCGCGCACGGTCTCGATGGCGCTGGCATGCTCGCCCAGTTTTTGGCGAAGCGTCTGCACGTGCACGTCAACAGTGCGCGAACCGCCGTCGAAGTCCCAGCCCCACACGCTCTGCAGCAACGACTCGCGGGTAAAGACCACGCCGGGCTTGCGCATGAGGTACTCGAGCAGGTCGAACTCGCGCAGGGTGAGCTTAAGCGGCTCGCCAGCAACGGTCACCTCGCGATGGCTGGGCGAAAGCACGATGTCGCCCACGCTGAGCACATCGCTCGCCTGCTTGACCATTCCGCCGCGACGCAGCAGTGCGCGGCAGCGGCTCGCAAGCTCCATGAGCGAGAAGGGTTTAGTCAGGTAATCGTCGGCACCGCCATCGAGCGCCATCACCTTGTCGAGCTCGGTGTCCTTGGCGGTAAGCATCATGATGGGCACCGTCGCCGTCAGGCGGTCGGCGCGGAGGCGGCGCATAATCGCCAAACCATCGGTATCGGGCAGCATGATATCGAGCAGCACAGCATCGGGCACCCGTCGCGCCACGGCGGCCTTAAACTCGCCGTCGCACGAAAAGCCCTCGGCCTCGATTCCCTGCTTGCGCAGCGCATAGACCGTCAAATCCCTGATGTTGTCATCGTCCTCGACGTAATAGATCATGTTGAACCCCTTTGCGGCCGACATGACCGCATCTTAACCCTAAAGGTGCCTGTACTAGATGGTATCAGCCAAAACGGCCCGTCAAATAATCCGCCGTGCGCGGATCGATCGGGTTTTTGAAGAGCTGGGCAGTGGGCGCATGCTCCACCAGCTCGCCCAGCAAAAAGAACGCGACCGAGTCGGAGATGCGCGCAGCCTGCTGCATGTTGTGCGTAACGACCACCAGCGTGCAGGTCTCCCTGAGCTCGCAGGCCAGCTGCTCCACCACCAGCGTCGATACGGGGTCGAGCGCCGAGGTCGGTTCGTCCATCAGCAGAATGTCGGGCTGCACGGCCAGCGCACGGGCGATGCACAGACGCTGCTGCTGGCCGCCCGAAAGACCCAGGCCCGATTCTTTGAGCTTGTCCTTGACCTCGTCCCACAGAGCGGCGCGTCGCAGGGAGTCTTCGACCAGCTCGTCGAGCACGACGCGGTCGCGCACTCCCATTCCGCGAGGACCGTAGGCGACGTTGTCGTAGATGCTCATGGGAAACGGGTTGGGGCGCTGAAACACCATGCCCACGCGCTGGCGCAAACGGCAGATGTCGTAATCGCCCAGGATATCTTGACCATCGAGCGCAATCTTGCCCTCGATTCGGCAGTCCTTGATGCCGTCGTTCATGCGGTTAAAGCAGCGCAGCAACGTGGACTTTCCGCAGCCCGAAGGCCCGATAAACGAGGTGATCTGCTTGTCGCGAATCTTGATATTCACGTCCTTGAGCGCATGATAGTCGCCATAGAACAGGTCGAGGCCCTCGACATCGATGCGCGTCGGCGAGGCGGCAAGATCCTCTGCCGTGGGGCGAGTCGCATCCCCAACCTCGCGCTCGTGCGCGGCCTCGGCCTGCGCTTTCATGAGTTCTTTAAGCTCCGTGGGCTCCACAGCCGCAGCAGCCGTCATACCGCATACCTCCACATCGATATCAATTCAGCAGTATCGATAGTAGAAATCGCGGCTCATATGCACGTGAGCACATTGTCAAGTGTTTGTAAGGGCACGCTGACTATGCGGCGGGCAGCTCGATGGTGAATATCGTGTGTTCGGGCGTCGATTCACATGCAACGGTACCGCCGTGTGCCGTGATGATCTCCTTGGCAATAGCAAGGCCCAGACCAGCGCCGCCGCGATTGGTCGCACGCGCCGCATCCAGGCGATAGAACTTCTCAAAGATCACCTTGAGCTTAGCCGCAGGGATAGGATCGCCCTGATTGATAAAGCGCACGCGCACGCCGCCATCGTCTTGGCGCCCGGCCTCAATCGTGATAGTCGAGCCCTCATAGCTATAGGCGACGGCGTTTTTCATGATGTTGTTGAACACGCGAGCCATCTTGTCGCCATCCACGAGCACCGTCAGGTCCTCGCGAATATCAACTTGGGCTTCCTTATGCTGCTCGTTGAGGATGGGATAGAACTCGTCAGCCACCTGAGCCAGCAGCAACCCCAGGTCAACATAGCCGCGCGTGAGCACGATATCGTGGAAGTCAAAGCGCGTGATATCGAAGAACTCTTCGATGAGCGCATCAAGCCGGTGCGCCTTGTCGAGAGCCACGCCCGTAAAGCGCGCACGTTGCTCAACCGGCAGCTCAGGAGCCTCTTGCAGCAGCGAAAGATAGCCCACCACGCTGGCAAGCGGGGTGCGTAGGTCATGTGCCAAGTACGTGACCAGATCGTCCTTGCGATGCGACTCGTCACGCAGAGCTTGCTGCACCTTGCGCTCACGGTCACGCACGCGGTTAAGGGCGCCCTCGACCTCCAAGAAGTCACCGTCAATGTTGTCCCAGGTGTCGGGGTGATCGATCAGACGATCTTGAATACGAGCGGCCAGCACACAATCGGCATGCTGCTCGCCCTGTTCGTAGCCCTGATAGTACAGGGCGCGGCCACACAAGAACAGCACGCACGCGGCAAGCGCCAGCACAAAGCCAAGCATGTTGAATACAAAGCCGGCATCGAACAGCACCGGCCCTTCGATGCCGCCGAGCGCCATGGCGCCAATCGCCAACGTCATGGCCCACGCGGCGCCGCCAATCACCATGCAGCGGCGCACGATCTCAAATCGATCGATCAGCAAAAAGCCGACAAGCAGCACCGCCAAGATTCCGACGATGTTGTCGATGCCAATCAGCAGCAGGCTCAGCAAAAAGAGCAGCACCGTTGCAAGCGCGCGGTTGTCGACGACCGACCTCACGTATTCAAAGAGCCGATCGGGCACCTCGAACGCTTGCCTATCGTCTTTTGTCATATCAAGATCCTCACAAGCGAAAAGCGTTATTCGATGATGTAGCCGACGCCCCAGACATTTTTGATAAAGCGTGGCTTTTGTGCGTCGTCGCCGATCTTTTCGCGCAAGTGGCGAATATGCACCATCACCGTATTGTTGGAGCCGGGCATAAAGTCCTCGTTCCACACCGCGCGGAACAGGTCCTCCACGGCCACCACGCTGCCGCGATGCTCGACCAGATACAGCAAGATTGAATACTCGGTGGGCGTGAGGCGAACCGGTGAACCGTCCACTGTCACGGAACGAGCATCGCGGTTGATCTCCAGGCCGTCGAGCTGAATGGTCGGCGACTCGGCCGCCTGTGCACGGCTACCGTAGCTGGTGTAGCGGCGAAGCTGAGCGTGCACGCGCGCGATGAGCTCCAGCGGACGGAACGGCTTAACCACGTAATCGTCCGCGCCAAGCGAAAGGCCCCCGATCTTGTCTTGCTGGGCATCGCGCGCCGTCAGCATGATCACGGGATAGGTATGGCTGGAACGGATCGTACGCAGCAGCTCAAACCCATCGATATCGGGCAGCATGACATCAAGCAGCGCCAGATCGAACTCCTGCTCCAAGATTGCCTTGGCAGCATCGGCCCCGCTATAGGCAATCTGGACGTCAAAGCCTTCTTTTGTAAGGTAGATGCCAACCAAGTCGGCGATGGCCTTCTCGTCATCAACTACCAGTATGCGCTCGTTCATGCGTGCTCCTCTCGCGCTCCATTATGCCTGAGGCGACGCACGCCACACACAACAAGCGTGGGTGATTAAGTCTCGGTCTTAAGCACCCTTGTGCCCGTTCGAACGCGGATGTGGGCCACGCACGCACGCGATGATCGCCGACGCCGGCAAACGATATACTCTAGTTCCAGAAGAGACCATCCCGTCGAAAGCGAAATCCGTGAAGTCCCTCACCTCTTTTGCAAAGCGCTCAGCCCAGCTTGCCGCCGGCTTTGTCTGCGCTATCGCCCTTGCCGCTGGCGCGCCCACCGTCGCCGGCGCCCAAGTGCTCACGACCGACAATGTTTGCGGCAAAACCGCCGATGCGCGCGGCATCACGGCCGAAAACCTGCCCGATATCGATGCGACCAATGCCCTCGTCATGGGCAAAGACGGCACCGTCTACTATGCCCGCGACGCCGATGAGCAGGTCAAAATTGCCTCGATCACCAAGGTCATGACCGCAATCCTAACCGTCGAGAATTGCAAGATGGACGAGAAGGTCACGGTGAGCAACGCCGCAGCCACCGTGGGTAATTCGACCGCCGGCTTGCTCGAAGGCGACGAGCTTACCGTGGAGCAGGCACTACGCGGTCTGATGATTCCCTCGGGCAACGACGCCGCCATCGTGCTCGCCGAATATGTGGGCAAGAAGATCGACCCCAAGACCAAAGACGCCGAGGCCACATTTGTGAAGGCCATGAACGAGCGCGCTAAGAAGCTCGGCTGCACCGGTACGCTTTTTGAAAACCCGCATGGTCTGGACTTTGATGAGTGGGCTGGCAATATGCACTCAACCGCACACGACGTAGCGCTGATGATGCAGGAGGCCATGAAAAACGACACGATCCGCGAGGTCGTAGCGAGCGAGGATTCCTGGATCGAGGTCACGGGCGCCGACGGCACCGACCATTCGCATTCCATGGACACGCATAACTATTTGCTGGGCCAAGATGGCAACATCGGCGGCAAGACCGGCACCACCGACGACGCGGGCTATTGCTTTACGAGCGCCTACAACCGCGATGGCGACGAGATCTACACCGTTATTTTGAACTCCACCACCACCGATCAGCGCTTTACCGATACCGCCACCCTTGCCAACTGGTACTACGGTCACAAGGTGACGGTCGCAATCGCCAACACGCAAGAAAAGACCGCCAACGGCAACCCGCTTATGGCGCGCATTAGTCAAACCGACTGGACGGATAAGACAATCGACGCCACGCTCGCCGATCCCACGGCGCAAGCGACCGTGTTTTCCCTTGCCGGCGAGGTGACCGAAAAGGTTAGCTACGACGATCTTTCGGGCACGGTGCATGTGGGCGACAAGGTGGGCAGCGTTACACTCAAGCAGGACGGCACCAAGATCGCCGTCATGGACCTGGTTGCCGACGAGGAAGGCGCAGGGCCGAATCCCATTGAATGGCTGCTCGTGAAGCTCGATCGCTTGGGCCGCCGCATCGACAATCGCCCACTTGCGGCAGAGAGCGAGACCGTCGCCAAGGCTCCTGAGGTGTAGAGCGCAAGAATAATCAGCCCACTGAAAGGAGGCGTCCGAAAGGATGCCTCCTTTTTGAGGGTTCGAATCCCCAGCCGCCATTCTTGATAATCAGAACCACCCTTAAAAAGGGTGGTTTGCTCTTAGGGTATAACCCACGGGCC
>UQIQ01000063.1 GCA_900541185.1 uncultured Collinsella sp. | reverse complement strand
CGAGATGACGTCGAGTCTCGTGGGCTCGGAGATGTGTATAAGAGACAGGCTCCAGGCCGACGTGCTCGAGCTCAAGGCCAACCCGGACACCTTTGCCTCCGGCAACGTCCTCGAGGCCAAGCTCGACAAGGGCCGCGGCTCGGTTGCTACCGTGCTCGTGACCCGCGGTACCCTGCACGTGGGCGATACGCTGGTCGCCGGCCTTACCTATGGCCGCGTCCGTGCCATGCTCGACCCCAAGGGTCGTGCCGTCACCGAGGCCGGTCCCTCCGACGCCGTCGAGATTTTGGGCCTGCAGTCCGTGCCCAACGCCGGTGATGAGTTCCGCGTGTTCGAGGACGAGCGCGAGGCTCGTGCCCTGGCCGACGAGCGTTCGCTGAAGGCCCGTATCGAGGAGCAGAGCCGCGTCAAGCACGTCACGCTCGAGAACCTCTTCGAGACCATTGCCGACGCCGAGGTCAAGGAGCTCAACCTGATCATCAAGGCCGACGTCCAGGGCTCTATCGAGGCTCTTCAGGACTCGCTCGACAAGATGGATCAGTCCGAGGTGCGCATCAACACGATTCACTCCGCGGTCGGCGCCATCAACGAGACCGACGTCGTCCTGGCCGACGCCTCTAACGCCATCATCATCGGCTTTGGCGTCCGTCCCGACGGTAAGGCCCGCTCCGCCGCCGAGCGCGAGGGCGTCGAGATCCGTTGCTACGACGTCATCTACAAGTGCCTCGAGGAGCTCGACGCTGCCCGTATCGGCATGCTCAAGCCCACCGAGGTCGAGGTCGCCACGGGTACCGCGACTGTCCTGGACACCTTCAAGGTGCCAAAAGTCGGTATCGCCGCCGGTGTCCGCGTCGAAGAGGGCGAGATCGCCGCGACCGATTCCGTGCGCCTGGTGCGCGACGGCATCGTGGTCTTCAACGGCAAGATCGCCTCGATGCGCCACTACAAGGACGAGGCCAAGAGCCTCAAGAGCGGTTCCGAGGGCGGCATTGGCCTGGAGAACTTCCAGGACATCAAGCCCGGCGACCAGATCGAGGGTTACCGCATCGACCAGGTTGCCCGTACCGAGTAGGGGGTAGCGCTATGAAGCAAACGCAGGCAACCCGCCGTCTGGGCGAGCAGCTTCGCGAGAAGCTCGGTTATATCCTGCTCTTTGAGGTTTCCGATTCGCGTCTCGACCTGGTTACTTTGACTGCGGTCGAGGTCGCGGTGGACCGTTCGTTCGCGCGTGTGTACGTGTCGTGCGATGCGAGCCGCTATGACGAGGTCATGGAGGCGCTCGCAAGCGCCAAGGGCCGTATTCGCAGCCTGTTGGCTCGCTCGCTCGATTGGCGTGTCACGCCCGAGCTCGATTTTCGCATCGATCGCTCGACCGATGAGGCCGAGCGCATCACGCGTGCGCTGGAAAACGTTCCCGCCACGCTTGCGATCGAAAAGGACGAGGACGGTTATCCGATAGCGGATGCCGCCCAGGAGGCAGCTTTAGATGACTAATTCCGCCGACCTCGCCTCGTGCGAGTCTGCAGATATTCAGCGACGCATCCTCGAGCTTATCGAGGGTGCGTCCTCCATTGCGATTTCGGGACACACTTCTCCCGATGGCGACGCCCTGGGTTCCGTGCTGGGTCTGGGTCTCTCGCTCATGAAGTTTTTCCCCAATAAGGACATTGCCCTGCTGCTGGCAGACGATGACCCGGTCCCGCGCATCTACCGCTTTATGGAAGGCTCCGATCGCCTGGTGCCGGCATCTGCGTACACCGGCAATCCGGACCTGTTCATCTCGGTGGATGTGCCGGTCGTCGAGCGCCTGAACAACTCCGCCGAGGTGCTTCGTCGCTCCAAGCATGTGGTGTGCTTCGATCACCATCCGGCACGCGAGGAGTTTGCCGAGCTCAGTCTGAGGCGCGTTGAAGCTGCAGCCTGCGCTATGATCATCGACCGTTTCTTGGACAATTGCGGCATTGTCGCACGTGACGGCGTCGCGACCTGCTTGCTGTGCGGCTTGGTGACCGACACCGGTCGTTTCCAGTACCAGAACGCCGATGCTGCCGCGTTCCATGCTGCTTCGCGCCTGGTGGCGCATGGCGCCAATCCGGCTCGTGTCGCACTCGAGGTCTATCAGAGCATGCGCGTCGAGTTTTTGCACCTCAAGTCCATTGTCATGGGCCGTATCAAGACGGTCGCGCACGGGCGCGTGGCGTATAGCTATGCCTTCCAGAGCGACCTTGAGGCCTGCGGCGTCACCTCGGATGAATGTGACGGTCTGGTCGATGTGGTGCGTTCGGTGATGGGCGTCGAGGTCTGCCTGTTCTTAAAGGGCATCGACGGCGATACCAAGGTGCGCGGCAACCTGCGCTCCAAGGGTGACCTCGATGTGTCCGAGATCGCTGCCAACTTTGGCGGTGGCGGGCATCATGCCGCCGCCGGCTTTTCCAACAACGGAACAATTCGCGAGACGCTCGCCGTGGCACTTCCCATGCTGGCCGAGCTGGTGGGGGAGGATCCCGCTTCGGTGACCGTCGAGCTTTAACTTTTTGGATGGTACATGGCTCGTCGTACGCCTTCTCAACTGAATATGCTGCTCGCCGTCGATAAGCCGGTGGGCTGCACGTCCCACGATGTGGTCTCGCAATGCCGACGCGCCCTCCATGAGCGGCGCGTCGGCCATGCCGGCACGCTCGACCCCATGGCATCCGGCGTCATGGTGGTGGGCGTGGGCCAGGCTACTCGTCTGCTGGGCATGCTAACCCTCGATACCAAAAGCTATGTCGCCGACATCTCGTTTGGCGCCGAGACCAATACCGATGATGCGGAGGGCGAGGCGGTCCGCACGGTGGCTGTTGCCAACGAGCTCCGCGATCCTGCCTATGCTCGTGAGCGCTTGGCCGCCATGCTGGGCCCGCAGATGCAGGTGCCGCCGGCGTTTTCTGCTATCTCGGTCAATGGCGTTCGCGCCTACAAGTCTGCTCGCGAGGGCAATGCGGTGGACCTACCTCCGCGCCCCGTCGAGGTCTATGCCGCCGACCTGATCGCCGTGGGCGGCGAAGGTGATACGTGTGTGTGGACCGTGGCGTTCTCGGTGAGCAAGGGCACCTATATCCGTGCGCTCGCTCGCGACCTGGGCCACGCTTGCGATAGCGCCGCGCATATTTCCGCGCTGCGCCGCACGGCTTCCGGTGTTGTTTCCATTGGCGCTTGTCATGCGGTCGAGGAGCTTTCTCCCGAGTCCGCGGCTGGCTTTGCCCTGGATCCCATTGCGGCCCTGGGCGCCACACGTGTTGACTTGCCGGGCAATCTTGCCGACGACCTGCTCTGCGGCCGACGCATTCCCGTTGAGCGTGCGCTTGCCGATTTCGATTCCTCGAAGGCGCCGTTTGCGTTGGTGCTCGATGGGGGACTCAAGGCGCTCGCCCGCATTGAGGGCGGCCGCTTTGTCATGGAGCACGTGTTTCCGCAGGCAATCGGCGGTGTTCGATGATGTTGTCCGTTCGCGAGCTCGCGCGTATCTTTTTCGCGGGCGAGTCGGACGAGGCTCGCATCGTTACTGCCGATGTGTTTGATAAGTGTGAGCACCTGGGTGCCGCATCGATTGCCATCGGCGTGTTCGACGGCGTTCACCGTGGACACCAGGAGCTCATTGCGGCGCTTGTCCGTGATGCCCGTGCCCATGGCTGCAAGGCGGTCGTAGTTACCTTCGATCCCGACCCGGACGTCGTGGTGAGCCCTTCGCCCGCTCAAAAATTGATGACGACGGCCGACCGTCTGCATGCCCTGGCTCAAACTGGGGTCGATGCGGTGGTGGCCGTTCCCTTTACGCCTGAGGTTGCGGCGCTTGACCATGTTGCTTTTCTCTCGCTGGTGTCGCGTCTGGTCGACATTCGATCGATTCGCGTTGGCAGCGACTTTAGGCTGGGTCGTGGCGGTGCTTCTGGTGTTGACGAGATGCGCGCCTGGGGTGCCGAGCGCGGCGTTGACGTATACGGGCACGACTTGCTTTGCGAGGGCGGTGAGGCCATTTGCGCCACCCGCATTCGTCATGAGCTGGGACAGGGCCATGTGGAGCTTGCTGCTGGGTTACTCGGCCGTCCGTATATGGTGCGTGGCGGTGTTATTCGCGGCCGTCACGAGGGTTCTGGCATGGGCTTTCCCACGGCAAACTTGCAGGTTCCCGACGGCATTCAGGTGCCAGCCGATGGCGTGTATGAGGGTCTGGTGCTGGTCGATGACACCGCGTGGCCCGCTGCTGTGAACGTCGGCCTGCCGCCAACGTATGCTGACGATGCGGCATCTGCGCATCTCGAGGCTAATTTAATTGGTTATACGGGCGACCTGTACGGCGCTTCCGTTTCGCTGGCGTTTACGCGCTGGCTGCGTCCCTCGCGTGTGTTCGATTCGCTGGATGAGTTGATCGCGACCGTCGAGGGTAATATCGAGGATATTCGTCACAACTTGGGCGATCAGGGGGTGAGCATCCGTGATTAGCGATGAGGAAAAAGACCAGGTACGCGCTGCGTCTGACCTGGTTGCCATCGTGCAGGAAACGGTCGAGCTCAAGCCTCGCGGCCATGAGTTTTGGGGATGCTGCCCCTTCCATGGCGAGAAGACGCCGTCCTTCCACATTATCCCCGCCACGCAGGTGTGGCATTGCTTTGGTTGCGGCGAGGGTGGCGACGTTTTCACGTATATCATGAAGCGCGAGAACCTGAGCTTTCCCGAGTCAATCCGTTACTTGGCCGATCGCGCGGGTATTGAGCTGCATGACACCGGAGATCGCCGCGAGCGCGGCACCAAACGTGCCCGCATCTACGATCTGTGCGCCGAGACCGCCCAGTTCTACCACACCATGCTCATGCGCGGTAAGGACGGCCGTCCGCGCGAGTACTTTGCCAGCCGCGGCATGGGCGGCGACGTCTGCCGCCGCTACTGCCTGGGCTTTGCACCGGGCCGTAACGCGCTGGTGTCGCACCTGTCCCAGGCGGGTTTTACCCCGCAGGAGATGATCGACGCCAACGTTGCCGTGAGTCGCGGGCGCGGGCAGCTTGCCGACCGCTTTTACGACCGCGTGATGTTCCCCATCTTTGACGAGCAGGGTCACAACATTGCCTTTGGCGGTCGCATTATGGGCGACGGCCAGCCTAAGTATCTCAACACCGCCGAGACGAGCGTGTTTCATAAAAAGCGAAACCTCTACGGCTTTAATTGGGCCAAGGAGTTTATCGTCGCGCAGGATACCGCCATCGTGGTAGAGGGCTATACCGATTGCATCGCCTGCTGGGAGGCGGGGATTAAAAACGTTGTCGCCACGCTGGGCACCGCCCTCACGGAGCATCACGTCAAGACGCTCACTCGCTTTGCCAAGCGCATCGTGTATATGTTCGACGGCGATGCAGCGGGCCAGAAGGCCGCCCGTCGCGCGATTCAGTTTATCGAGCAGGATTCCATGGACCTGCGCTGCGTGGTGCTCCCCGACGGCAACGACCCCATGGAGTTCATCACCGCACATGGTGGCGAGGCACTGCAGACGCGCATCGACGCTGCCGAGCCGCTTATGGACTTTGTCTACCGTTCGCTGCAGGAGTCGAGTGACATCACCACGCCGGGCGGTCGCGCTAAGGCGCTGGAAGATGCGCTGACGCTTATCTATCCGTTGCGCAACAGCTATATGATCGACACGTACTTTATCCAGATTGCCGATCTGCTGGGTTTGGATCTGGAGACGGTGCGCGCGAGCTCGGGTCGTGTGTTTCGCGATGTCGCCAAGCGCGAGGATGCGGAACGACGTCGTGAGCAGAACTATGAGCGCCAGCGGGCACAGACTGAGCGGTCCGGTAGCGCGGGCGGTCGGGCGTCGGGTTCTCGCGATGCCGGTCGCGGTGCTTGGGCATCGGGCGCGACGCCGCCGGTGTCCGCGCCGGTCGAAGAAGAGCCGTACGACTACGTCCCGCTCGATGCCTACGGCGCCGCGCCCGTGGAGGTCGTCGACGACCTGCCGCCGATCGATGTGCCTGATGGTATGGGCGCTGTGCCTGTGGCTGACGGTTCGGGCGCACCGGCTGCGGCGGCGCCGATGGTTCTTACCGATCTTGAACGCAAGTCCTTGGCAGGGGAGCGCGAGCTGTTGACGATGCTCACGAGCTACCCCGACCTGTTCCGCACGTATGCCGACCGCATCTGCTCCATCGAGTGGGTTGACCCGCGTCACGAGTCCATTGCATGGGCCGTTCTGGCAACGCCGCCGGGAACCGATCCTGCAGCCTGCATGGATGCGGCGCGCTCAGTGTGTCCCGATGCGGCAACGCTTGTGAGTGCCGGGCGCATCTCCGCGACGAGCAAGCACCCCACCGAGACGAACATCGTGTTTATGCTTGATACGCTTGAGCTCTACACCATCAAGCGTCGCATGCGTGCCGCACAGGCCAAGCTGCGCCAGGACCGTTCACTCGATGATGAGGCCCGTCGCGCGCTAACCATGCAGGCCGCGCAGGATTCGCAGCGTCAGCGCGAACTGCAAAAGTCAATCGGCGGCGTGGCGGACCCGTTCCGTTTGATTGGCCTGGAGGCCGCAGGCACCGAACAAGCCTAGATGTTGTGGTCAACCAGCGTATTCTCGCCTATATCCAGCCCTCTTTTTGGGTATAGACGTCAATGTGTGTGCTAAAGTATTGAGTCCTGTGGACTATGAAGGGAGAATCTGTGCCAAAAAAGACTGAGAGCACGGGTACTGGGCTGGAATCCTACGTTGCAAAGCTCATGGGCAACGGCTCAAACAGGACTTCGGTAACCGAGGACGAGATTCAGGTCGCCCTGAAGGATATCGATGTTTCTGACGAGCAGCTCACCGCGGTGTATTCCGCGCTGCGCAACAGCGGCATCCAGATTATCTCCGCGAGCGGTAACGACGACGCCCCCATGGACGTCGACGATGACGATAACGATACCGATACCGACGATTTCGATGACGACGACGAGCACGATTCCGGCTCGCTCGACGATCACGAGCTCAAGATGGCCCGTCAGGCCGACGCCGAGATGGGTTCTTCCAAGAGCAAGAAGAAGCGCACCGTGCGCACGTCCCGTTCACGCTCCCGCGTGCGCGGCATCGATGCCTCCACGGTGATGCTGACCGGCGACCCGGTCCGTATGTACCTCAAGGAGATCGGCAAGGTCGACCTGCTGACCGCCTCCGAAGAGGTCGA
The DNA here is from genome assembly GCA_900541185.1 of uncultured Collinsella sp. GTDB lineage: Bacteria > Actinomycetota > Coriobacteriia > Coriobacteriales > Coriobacteriaceae > Collinsella. The sequence continues at coordinate 2,949 of UQIQ01000063.1, read as the reverse complement.
TCTGGCCATGAAGATTGAGGCCGGTCTTGAGGCCACCGAGAAGCTCGAGGCTGCCGAGGCAGGCGAGCTCGAGCTCACGCGTACCGAAATGCGTCGTCTTACGCGCATTGAGAACGTGGGTCTCGAAGCCAAGCAGGCACTCATCAGCGCAAACCTGCGTCTGGTCGTCTCCATCGCCAAGCGCTATGTCGGTCGCGGCATGCTGTTCCTGGACCTTATTCAGGAGGGCAACCTCGGTCTGATCCGCGCCGTCGAGAAGTTCGACTACCAGAAGGGCTTTAAGTTCTCCACGTACGCCACGTGGTGGATCCGTCAGGCCATTACGCGCGCTATCGCCGACCAGGCCCGTACCATCCGTATTCCCGTGCACATGGTCGAGACCATCAACAAGCTCGTCCGTGTGCAGCGCCAGCTCCTTCAGGACCTGGGTCGCGACCCGACCCCCGAGGAGATCGGTGCCGAGATGGACATGAGCGCCGACCGCGTTCGCGAGATCCAGAAGATCTCGCAGGAGCCCGTGTCGCTCGAGACCCCCATCGGCGAGGAAGAGGATTCCCAGCTGGGCGATTTCATCGAGGACTCCCAGGCTATCGTTCCGCCCGATGCGGCCAGCTTCTCCATGCTGCAGGAGCAGCTCACCCAGGTGCTCGATTCGCTTGCCGATCGTGAGCGCAAGGTTATCGAGCTGCGCTTTGGCCTTGTCGACGGACATCCCCGTACGCTCGAGGAGGTCGGCCGCGAGTTTGGCGTCACGCGCGAGCGCATCCGCCAGATCGAGTCCAAGACTCTGGCCAAGCTTCGCCACCCGAGCCGCTCGAGCAAGCTCAAGGACTATATCGAAAGCTAGTCAAGCAAGAGGCGCCCTCAAGCACATCCGCTTGAGGGCGCTTTCATGTAGTCGTTGGGGACGTTCTTGAATGACTGGTCGTTTAAGAACGTCCCCAATGACTAGGTCGGAAAATTTCTTAAAAAAGTTCTTGCCCTGAGCTGATTCGTCCGTATAATAAACTTCGTTGCTTGAGAGCACGCACCTATTCCTCGGTAGCTCAATGGTAGAGCACGCGGCTGTTAACCGCGCTGTTGTAGGTTCGAGTCCTACCCGGGGAGCCAGGTTGTAAAACCCGTCGCTTATGCGGCGGGTTTTTTCATGCCGCGATCGCTGTTCGCGAACGTTACCGTATCAACATTTCGTGTCGAGGATGTAATCCCGAGGCCCGCCACCTCAACATGGCGCGGTCGTTGTAGAATAATCCAATGATTGCTCCCACGAGATGGTGCCGCGAGCACCAGATAAGGAGATTCTTGTGTCTGAGACCATTAACGGCAGCCTGAGCGTCTCGAACGACGTTATTGCCGATATTGCCGGTTATGCCGCGATGACGTGCTATGGCGTCGTCGGTATGGCCGAACAGCTCCAGGGCGCCGAGAGCGTGCGCCTGCTTGCCGGTCAGCGCCTCCGCAAGGGCGTGCTTGTCTCCGCCGACGAGAACGGCCTTACGGTCGATCTTCACGTCGTGCTCGAGAACGGCGTCAACATGAAGTCCGTCTGCCACAATCTTTCGAGCTCCGTTGCCTTTACCCTGCAGGAGATCGCCCAGATCGATCCCGCCAGCCTTAAGATCGGCATCCATATCGACGCGCTCAAGAGCCGTCTGAACTAGCATCCGAAAACGGAGATTCAAATACCCATGATTGCAAAGACCATTCGCACCTGTTTTCCGATCGCTGCGGCTGCCGTTTCCGACAAGGCCGAGGAGATCAACAAGCTCAACGTCTTCCCCGTACCCGACGGCGACACCGGCACCAACATGTCGCTCACGCTCGCCTCGGTGACCAAGGAGCTTTCTGCTCTTCCTGCCGACGCCGACATGGAAGCCATCGCCGGTGCCATCACCCACGGCTCCCTCATGGGTGCCCGCGGTAACTCCGGCGTCATCACCTCGCAGATTCTGCGCGGCGTGGCCGAGGGCCTTGTCTCTGCCGATGAGCCCATTACGTCCGCCAACATTGCCTTCGCCTTCCGTCGCGCCGTCAAGGTCGCCTTCCAGGCTGTCCGCAAGCCCATCGAGGGCACGATCCTCACGGTCCTGCGCGATGTCTCGACCAAGGCCGATGAGTGCGAGAAGAAGAAGTTCTCGGCTGAGGATGCGCTCGATGCCATCGTCGTTGAGGCGTACCAGTCCGTCGCCCGCACACCCGATCTGTTGCCCGTTCTGAAGGAGAACGGCGTGGTCGACTCCGGCGCCTTTGGCTTCGCCATCTTCCTTGAGAACTTTGTGGCTGCAGCACTTGGCCGCAGCACCGTTGTCGAGGATTTCTCCGCCACGTTTGATTCCGCTGGCTCTGCCCGCGACGCGGCCCTTGGTCGCGTTGAGATCGAGGCCAACGACGATTGGGAGGGCTCGGAGTTCCGCTACTGCAACGAGTTCCTGTTTAAGGCCGACGCCCCGTTTGACGAGGACGAGTGCCTTAAGTTCCTGGGTTCCATGGGCGACTGCGAGCTACTCGTGGGCGCCTATCCCGACTACAAGATCCATGTGCACTCCAACACCCCCAACCTGGTGCTCGAGCACATGCTGCAGCTCGGTCAGATCTATGAGGTCTTTATCCACAACATGGAGATGGAGGCCCACGACCGTACCGCCAAGATCCACGAGGATCAGGAAAAGGCCGCCGAGCCCGCCAAGGCGCTGGGTTTTGTCGCCGTTGCCGCCGGTTCCGGCGAGGCCGACATCCTCAAGTCCCTCGGCGTCGACGTGATCGTGTCCGGTGGCCAGACTATGAATCCCTCGACCGCCGACCTGCTGGGCGCGGTGGACCAGGTCAACGCGACCTCGGTCATCATCTTGCCCAACAACGGCAACATCCGCATGGCCGCTGAGGCTGCTGCCTCAGCCTGCACCTGTCTCTTATACACATCTCCGAGCCCACGAGACTCGACGTCATCTC
>UQIQ01000062.1 GCA_900541185.1 uncultured Collinsella sp. | reverse complement strand
GTGGTTTAAAGCTGGCCGCTGCGCGGCCAGCAGACTAAAGTCTTGAAAGCAAAAAGACCCGCTTCCCTGTTGGGAAACGGGTCTTTGGAAGGACGGTTAACGTACTAGGAAATTACTCCTCGTCGTTGTCCTTTGCCTCTTCGGCGTCGTCGGTGTCCACGAGCTGGTTGAGCAGCTCGTCGAGGGACGCCATGTCCTCGTTGATCGCGCCGTTGGCGGGAGCCTTCTTGTCGTCGATCGGGGCGCCCAGGAGCTCCTCGTCGGCGTCGGCGTGATGCGTCGGCGTGGCGGAGGTGCCCAGCAGGATGTCGTCCGGACCGTCGGGGCTAAAGACCATCTGCAGCAGCTGCGAGAGGTCTTCCTCGTCGGCAACGTCGTCGTTGTTCTCGAGGATGTAGAGCAGGTCGTGGGCCTCGAGGCCGTCACGGAGCTCCTCGATCGCCTTGGCACCGATGCCATCGATGCGCAGCAGATCCTCCTCGGACTTGCCGACCAGGTCGCCGACCGTCTCGATGCCGACCTCGCTGAACTTGTTGGTCCAGCGCTGCGACACGCCCAGGTCGTCGAACAGGTACAGGCGAGCCTTCTCGGCGGAGATGGTGTGGCCGTTGCGGGTGAACGAACCGTCAGCACCACCGAACTCGTCGTAGCCGGCCCAGTCGAGCTGCTGCGGGAGCTGCTCGTCCAGGTCCTTGAGCTCCACAGGAGCCCACTCGGGCAGCGACTTGGCGTTGGGCGAAGCCGGGCCGTCGATGTCCACGTAGCCGTCGGCCGTGCGATACGTCAGCTTGGCGTTGGCGTACGGCTTGAGGCCGGTACCAGCCGGGATCTTCTTACCGACGATGACGTTGGACTTAAGGTCGAGCAGGTGGTCGACCTTGCCCTCAATAGCAGCCTCGGTAAGGACGCCGGCGGTACGGATGAACGAAGCGCTCGACAGCCAGGAGTCGATGTTGGACGCGACCTTGAGCGTACCCAGGATGACGGGCTCGGCCACAGGAGCCTGACCACCCAGACGGGCAACGCGCTCGACCTCGTCGGCGAACTCGTAGCGGTCAACGTACTGACCAAGCAGGTACTTGGAGTCGCCGGGGTTAGTGATCTGAACGCGACGCAGCATCTGACGTGCGAGCACCTCGATGTGCTTGTCGTTCAGGTCGACGCCCTGGCTGGTGTAGACGTCCTTTACGCTCTCGACGAAGGTGTGCATCGTCGACTCGATGTCGGTCAGCTTGCGCAGGTTGCGGAAGTTGACGAAGCCCTTGGTGATCTGGTCGCCGGCGCGAACCTCGCAGCCGTCCTCGATCTCAGGCATGAAGCGCACCGAAGCGGGGACGCGACGCTCGTCGAGGACACGGGTGTGATCCTCGGAGTCGGTGAGCGTCAGCACGTACTCGGACTTCTCGGGCTTAATCGAGAGGTGACCGGAGTACGGAGCCAGCTCGGCCTCGCGGCCCAGGATCTTCTCGTTGACGTTGCCGACGATATCGAACATACGGCTGACCGTAGGCAGACCCTGCGTAATATCGTCGACGCCAGCGACGCCGCCGGAGTGAATGGTACGCATCGTAAGCTGCGTACCGGGCTCGCCGATGGACTGGGCGGCAATAATGCCGACGGCAGTACCGATAGCGACCGGACGACGGGTGGAAAGATCCCAGCCGTAGCACTTCTGGCACACGCCGTACTTGGAGCGGCAGGTGAGCAGCGCGCGAAGCTTGACCTTCTTAAGGCCCGCATCGACCATCTTCTGGATGTCGGCGACCTTCTCGATGTAGCCGTCCTGCTCAAAGAGCACGGTGCCATCGGGGGCCACGACGTCCTCAATGAAGCAACGGCCGACGAGGTCGGTGTTGAGGTCGGTGGTACCGGGGATGATGAGGTTGTAGGTGACGCCCTCGTGCGTACCGCAGTCCTCCTCGCGGACGATGACGTCCTGGGCCACATCGACCAGACGACGGGTCAGGTAACCAGAGTCCGAGGTGTGGGATGCGGTATCGACCAGGCCCTTACGGGCACCGTAGGTCGAAATGAAGTACTCGAGCGGCAGCAGGCCCTCGCGGAAGTTCGCCTTAATGGGAAGGTCGATCGTCTCGCCGGACATGTCTGCCATCAGGCCACGCATGCCGCCGAGCTGACGCAGCTGGGTCTTAGAACCACGGGCGCCGGAGTCGGCCATCATGTACAGCGGGTTCTCCTCGTCGAACATATCGAGCATGAGCGCTGCAACCTTGTCGGTACAAGCGGTCCACTCGTTAACGACTTCGATGTGGCGCTCCGTCTCGTTGATGAAGCCCTCCTCGAAGTACTCGTTGATCTGGTCGACGTTGGCCTGGGCGCGGTCGAGCAGCTCCTGCTTCTCGGCAGGGATGAGAGCGTCCCACACCGAGATGGTGAGGCCGGCGCGGGTAGCGTAGTGGAAGCCGGAGTACTTGATGGCGTCGAGGATCGGGCCGACCTTGGCCTCGGGGTAACGATCGCAGCAGTCGGCAACCAGCTTGGCCACGTCGCCCTTGACCATCTTGTAGTTCATGAACTCATAGTCTTCGGGCAGGCACTGGCGGTTGAAGATGATGCGGCCGATAGACGTCTCGAAGCGAGCGGTCTTGTTGCCGGTGACGTCGTAGTCGACGAACTCGTTCTTGCCGTTCTTGACGCGGAAGATACGGGTGCCGTCCTCGTTGATGACGTTGGCATCGGCAGCGGACACGCGGACCTGGATCTTGGCCTGCATGTCGACCTCGGAGCGGCAGTCATAGGCGTGCAGCGCGTCGTCAAAGCTCGAGAACACGTGGTTCTCGCCCGGCAGACCCTCGCGAACCTGGGTGAGGTAGTACACACCGATGATCATGTCCTGCGAAGGGATGTTGACCGGCTTGCCGGATGCCGGCGAGCGCAGGTTGTTCGCAGAGAGCATGAGCACGCGGGCCTCGGCCTGAGCCTGACTGGACAGCGGAACGTGGACAGACATCTGGTCGCCGTCGAAGTCGGCGTTGAAGGGCGAGCAGACCAGCGGATGCAGGTGGATAGCCTTGCCCTCGACCAGCACCGGCTCAAAGGCCTGGATGGACAGACGGTGCAGGGTCGGTGCACGGTTGAGCAGCACGACGCGGCCGTCGATGACCTCTTCGAGGATGTCCCACACAAAGGTGGCACCGCGGTCGATAGCGCGCTTGGCGCCCTTGATGTTCTCGACCTTGCCAAGCTCGACCAGGCGCTTCATGACGAAGGGCTTGAAGAGCTCCAGCGCCATGGTCTTGGGCAGACCGCACTGGTGCAGCAGCAGCTTAGGGTCGGTAACGATGACCGAACGGCCGGAGTAGTCGACACGCTTACCCAGCAGGTTCTGACGGAAACGACCCTGCTTGCCCTTGAGGGCCTCGGCGAGCGACTTGAGCGGGCGACCGCCACGGCCAGAGACCGGGCGACCACGACGGCCGTTGTCGAACAGGGCGTCCACGGACTCCTGGAGCATGCGCTTCTCGTTGTTCACGATGATCGCGGGGGCGTCCAGGTCGAGCAGGCGCTTGAGTCGGTTGTTACGGTTGATCACGCGACGGTACAGGTCGTTGAGGTCGGACGCGGCGAAGCGGCCGCCGTCAAGCTGGACCATCGGGCGCAAATCGGGCGGAATGACCGGAATGACGTCCAGGATCATGTTCGCGGGGCTGTTGCCGCCCTTCAGGAAGGCGTCAACGACCTCGAGGCGCTTAACGGCCTTCTCGCGCTTCTGCTTCTGGGAGTCCTCGTCGGCGATGATGGCCTTGAGCTTCTCGGCCTCGGAAGGGAGGTCGATGGCAGCGAGCAGGTCGCGGACGGCCTCGGCACCCATGCCACCCTTGAAGTACATGGAGTAGTAACGGGTCATCTCACGGAACAGCGGCTCATCGGAAATGAGGTCGCGCTCGCTGAGCTTCATGAAGGCGTTGAAGGCGTCCGTGCGGAGCTGCTTCTCGTCCTTGCACTCTTCCTCGATGTCGACGATGCCAGAGGCGATCTCCTCGGGGGTCAGCGGCTCCTCGTCGGAGAACTCGTCAAAGTTCTCGGGGTTGCCCTGCTCCTTGAGGGACTCAATCTGGCGGGCGCACTCGGCATCGATCTCTTCCAGATCGGCGGCGAGCTCCTCGCGCAGGTCGTCGGCGTCGGCCTCGCGAGCCTCGTAGTCGACCTCGGTGATGATGTAGCTGGCAAAGTACAGAACCTTCTCGAGGTCCTTGGACTTGATGTCGAGCATACGGCTCATCGGGAAGCTCGTGGGGCTCTTGAAATACCAGATGTGGGACACGGGAGCGGCGAGCTCGATGTGGCCCATGCGGTCGCGACGCACCTTGGCCGAGGTGACCTCGACGCCGCAGCGCTCGCAGACGATGCCCTTAAAGCGGATGCCCTTGTACTTGCCGCAAGAGCACTCCCAGTCCTTGGCGGGACCGAAGATCTTCTCGCAGAACAGGCCGTCCTTCTCGGGCTTGAGGGTACGGTAATTGATGGTCTCCGGCTTCTTGACCTCACCGTGCGACCAGGAACGGATCTGGTCGGCGGAGGCAAGGGAGATCTTTACCGAGTCAAAATCAGTAGCTTCGAAATCTGCCACAGTCAACTACTCCTTATCAGTGGTCGTGGCGGCGACAGCCTCGGGTGCCTCGGCGGTCTCGGCATCCTCGGCCTCGACGTCGGCGTCAACGCCGGCGAGCGCAGCCAGGTCGTCGAGAGCAGAGGTCTCCTCGGCGGTCACAGGGGCGGAGGCGTCCTCGTCGGCATCGTGCATGGGCTCGATGTCCAGTGCGAGCGAACGAATCTCCTTGACGAGAACCTTGAAGGACTCGGGGATACCCGGAACCGGGACGTTCTCGCCCTTGACGATGGACTCGTAGGTCTTGACGCGGCCCACGGTATCGTCGGACTTGACGGTCAGGATCTCCTGCAGGACGTTGGAAGCACCGTATGCGTACAGTGCCCAAACTTCCATCTCGCCGAAGCGCTGGCCGCCGAACTGGGCCTTGCCGCCCAGAGGCTGCTGGGTAACCAAGCTGTAAGGGCCGGTCGAACGGGCGTGGATCTTGTCGTCGACCATGTGGCCGAGCTTGAGGATGTAGGACGTACCCACGGTAATGGGCTCGCGGAACTCCTCGCCGGTGCGGCCGTCGAACAGACGGGTCTTGCCGCGCTCGTCAAGCTGGGTGACGAACTCGGGACGCATGTGATCGCCAAAGGCAGCGGAGGCCTTGTTGAGCATGTTCTTGTTGGCACGACGAATGACCTCGGCGATCTCGTCCTCCTTGGCGCCGTCGAAGACGGGCGTGGCGGTGAAGAACGGACCGGGGACGTACTTGTCGGAGTCGGCCTGCTCGGTATCCCAACCGCAGGCAGCAGCCCAGCCAAGGTGGCACTCGAGCAGCTGGCCGACGTTCATACGCGAAGGAACGCCCAGCGGGTTGAGGATAACGTCGATCGGGGTACCGTCAGTCATGTAGGGCATGTCCTCGACCGGCAGAACGTTGCAGATAACACCCTTGTTGCCGTGGCGGCCGGCGATCTTATCGCCCTGCTGGATCTTACGACGCTGGGCGACGTAGACGCGCACCTGCTCGTTGACGCCGGGGGCCAGATCGTCGCCGTTCTCGCGGCTAAAGCGGACAACGTCGATGACGCGGCCGTAAGCGCCGTGAGGCATCTTAAGGGAGGTGTCGCGAACGTCGTGGGCCTTGGCACCGAAGATGGCGCGCAGCAGGCGCTCCTCGGCGGTCAGAGCGCTCTCGCCCTTGGGGGTAACCTTGCCGACCAGGATGTCGCCAGGGCCGACCTCGGCGCCGATGCGGATGATGCCGTCCTCGTCGAGGTTGGCAAGCATGTCCTCGGAGAGGTTCGGGATCTCGCGGGTGATCTCCTCGGGACCGAGCTTGGTGTCGCGGGCGTCGATCTCGTGACGGGTGATGTTGATGGTCGTCAGCAGGTCCTCGGCCACCAGGCGCTCGGACACGACGATACCGTCCTCGTAGTTGAAGCCTTCCCACGGCATGTATGCCACGGTGAGGTTCTGACCCAGTGCGAGCTCGCCATGATCAGTCGAAGGACCGTCAGCCAGGGGCTCGCCCTGCTCAACGGTGTCACCGACGCGCACGAGCGGACGGTGGTTGATGCAGGTGGACTGGTTGGAGCGCTGGTACTTGGCCAGGTGATACTCGTCCATGCCGCCGGCATGCTTGACGATGATCTTGGCGGCGTCGGCAAAGATGACCTCGCCGGCGTTCTTGGCCAGAGTGACCTCGCCGGAGTCCAGGGCGGCGCGACGCTCCATGCCGGTACCGACATAGGGAGCGGCAGGGTGAACCAGCGGCACGGCCTGACGCTGCATGTTAGCGCCCATCAGCGTACGCTTGGCGTCGTCGTGCTCCAGGAACGGGATCAGCGTGGCTGCGACGGAGAGCATCTGACGCGGCGAGACGTCCATGTAGTCGACGTCCTCGACAGGCACGTCGGCGGGAGCGCCGAAGGAACCGTCGAAGTCGCGGGTACGGGCGATCACAGTGTGCGGACGGACGATCTTGCCCTCGGCATCGGTCGTGATGAACTCGTTGGTCTTGGGATCGAGCGGCGTGTTGGCCGGCGCGATGACGTGCTTCTCTTCCTCGTCAGCGGTCATCCAGTCGATCTGGTCGGTGGCAACGCCGTTCTCGACGCGACGGAACGGGGCCTCGATGAAGCCGTACTCGTTGACGCGGGCGTAGAGGGCGAGCGAGCCGATCAGGCCGATGTTGGGGCCTTCGGGGGTCTCGATCGGGCACATGCGGCTGTAGTGCGAGTTGTGAACGTCGCGGACGGCCGTCGGCACGTTGGTGCGGCGGCTGGAGCCGGACTTGTGGCCGGCAAGACCGCCAGGGCCGAGTGCGGACAGACGGCGCTTGTGGGTCAGACCGGTCAGGGGGTTCGCCTGGTCCATGAACTGCGAGAGCTGCGAGGAACCGAAGAACTCCTTGATGGAGGCCACGATCGGGCGGATGTTGATGAGCGACTGCGGGGTGATCTCGTCGATGTCCTGGGAGCTCATGCGCTCACGGACGACGCGCTCCATACGGCTCATGCCGATACGGAACTGGTTGGCGACGAGCTCGCCGACGGTACGGATGCGGCGGTTGCCAAAGTGGTCGATGTCGTCGACCTTGAAGCCCTGCTCGCCGGCAGCGAGGGACAGGAGGTAGCGCAGCGTCGCGACGATATCCTCGTCGGTGAGCACCGTGACCTCTTCCTCGGTGGTGAGGTTGAGCTTCTTGTTGACCTTGTAACGACCGACGCGGGCCAAATCGTAGCGCTGCGGGTTAAAGAGCAGGCCCTCGAGCAGGCTGCGGGAAGCGTCCACGGTGGGAGGCTCGCCCGGGCGCAGGCGACGGTAGATCTCGATAAGGGCATCCTCGCGGGTGAGAGCGGTATCGCGCTCCAGGGTGCGCTTAATCACATCGGAGTTGCCGAGCAGCTCGATGATGTCGTCGTTGGTGACGGCGATGCCAAGGGCGCGCAGGAACATCGTGGCGCTCTGCTTGCGCTTACGGTCGATGGAGACCATGAGCTGGTCGCGCTTGTCGACCTCAAACTCAAGCCAGGCACCGCGGGACGGGATGATCTGGGCCTTGTAGATCTGCTTGCCCGAATCCATCTCGGAGCTGTAGTACACGCCCGGGGAGCGGACGAGCTGCGAGACGACGATACGCTCGGTACCGTTGATGATGAAGGTGCCCTGATCGGTCATCATGGGGAAGTCGCCCATAAAGACGAGCTGCTCCTTGATCTCGCCGGTCTCCTTGTTGGTGAGACGGACGTCGGTCAGAAGCGGGGCCTGATAGGTCATGTCCTTCTCGCGGCACTCCTCGACGGTGTGCGCGGGGTCGCCGAACTGATGCTCGCCGAAGGTAACCTCGAGAACATGGTTCTGGCTCTGGATGGGGCTGGATTCCTTGAACGCCTCACGAAGGCCCTCGTCCTTAAAACGCTCAAAGGATTCCCTTTGAACAGAAATAAGGTTGGGGAGCTCCATGGCCTCCGGGATTTTCCCGAAGCTGACGCGCTTGCGCTCAGTGGCAGTGTATGCGTAGGTCACCAGGTTTTTCCTCCTTCACGGAAATGCTCGGTGGGTAGGCGAGGCATAGCTTCGCCAGTTATCGCAACCTAATAGTTTATCAGGTACCGACCGTTGGGCAAGAAAAGCCTTGACGCGATTGAGTTTTTGGAGTAGCAAAGTTTTTCGACAGAAAACACGCAGGTAGATGTATGTGTATCGAACATCTGTTCATATATTTTCTGTGAACAGAGAGCCGGCAATCGCAGCTCTTATAAAAAACGGGCGCGAACCGAAGTCCGCGCCCGTAAATGTCGATGCCCGAAGGCTTACTTGCGCATCAATCCGCCGCGCTCGTCGATGGCATCCCAGAAGGCATCGGCAAAGCGGGGGTCGCTTGCAGCCATGAGGGCGTTGGTGGCCATCCAGCCAGACGGGGTGCCGGTGTCGTAGCCCGACAGCGGGTCGATAACGACAGCGTACATAGCCTCGCGATCGAGCGAGCGGGCCATGGCGTCGGTGAGCTGAATCTCGCCGCCCTTGCCGGCCTGCTGATCAGCGAGCAGGTCCATGACCAGCGGGCTCAGCAGATAACGGCCGACAATGTACAGGTTGGACGGAGCCGCCTCGGGAGCGGGCTTCTCGACCAGACCGCCGATACGCCAGACAGCGCCCGGCTCTACATCGGCAACGTCCTCGGCGCCCTCGAGCGAACCGACGCGCTCACCGGCGATAACGCCGTAGCGGCTGACTTCCTCGGGCGAGCAAGCAGCGACGGCGATAACCGAAGCGCCACCGTGCTCCTTGGAAACGGCGAGCATCTTGTCGCAGATGTCGCGGTTAGGCACAACGTAGTCGCCCAGAAGAACCAGGAAGTTCTCCCCTGCCACGGCGTCGGCAGCAGAGCGGATAGCATGGCCGAGGCCCTTGGGCTCGTACTGATAGCGGAAGTCGACCGGCATACCGCCAGCGTGGGCGACGGCATCGGCATAGGCGTTCTTGCCGCGCTCGCGCAGCAGGTTCTCGAGCGAGCGATCGGGCTGGAAGTAGTTCAGCAGCTCGGGCTTGCCGGGAGAAGTAACGATGATGGCGTCGTCGACTTCCTCGGGGTCGAGCGCCTCCTCGACGACGTACTGAATGACGGGCTTGTCGAGCACCGGCAGCATCTCTTTGGGCGTGCACTTGGTGCCAGGCAGAAAACGCGTGCCAAGACCGGCGGCGGGGATGATTGCCTTCATGTTATTCAAAGATCCTTTCGCAGGCGCAAAAGCGCCCCATGCGTGCGGCACACAGCCGCAGACCAAATTGCGATACCCAAGCATCTTACCGCTGGAACTATATGTCACTACAAGGCAGAGACAATTCTTCAGCAGGTCAACGCAAATTATTGCTCGAATGGTGCAATTTTATTGCCCAACGGCAGGGCGCCCGATACGACGCAAATCACAGAACATGGCAGTTTGAGCAACCGATGTCGAGGGACCGAAAAACAAAAAAGACGGGGCTCGCAATGCGAACCCCGTCTGCAAAGAAATCTGGCGAGAAAGCCTGATTACTTGAGGGTGACAGCAGCGCCAGCAGCCTCGAGCTTCTCCTTGGCAGCCTCGGCGTCCTCCTTCTTGGCACCCTCGAGAACAGCCTTGGGAGCGCCCTCGACGACCTCCTTGGCCTCCTTCAGGCCAAGGTTGGTGAGCTCACGGACGGCCTTGATGACCTGGATCTTGTTGTCGCCGAAGCCCTCGAGCACGACGTCAAACTCGGTCTTCTCCTCGGCCTCAGCAGCGCCAGCAGCGGGAGCGGCGACAACAGCGGCAGGAGCAGCGGCGGAAACGCCGAAGGTGTCCTCGATAGCCTTAACGAGCTCGGAAGCCTCGAGAAGGGTCATTTCCTTAAGAGCATCGATGATCTCATCGGTGGTAAGCTTAGCCATTTCTAAGTCCTTTCGGTTTCCGTGTCTGTGCACGGAGATCAGTTAAAACACGGCGCGAATGCGCCAGGGGTGCGGCGTTGCCGCCGCGGGTGAAAACAGCGACTAGGCTGCCTTCTGCTCGGAGACCTGCTGGATCGAACGAGCGAGACCAGAGGAAACGCCGTTGACGCAGACAGCGATGTCGCGAGCGAAACCGGAGATGAGACCGGCGATCTGGCCGAGAAGCTGGTCCTTGGTGGGCAGCTCGGCGATAGCCTTAACATCATCAGCGGAAACGGCCTTGCCGTCGGAGATACCGCCCTTGATCTCAAGGACGCCCTTGGACTTAGCAGAGAAGTCCTTAAGGGCCTTAGCGGCCTCGACCGGCTCGGACTCGTAGAACACATAAGCGACGGGGCCGGCGAGAATCTCGTCGAGCTCGGGCTGCTCCTGGTTCTTGAGGGCGATCTTGACCAGGTTGTTCTTGTAGACCTTCATCTCGGCGCCGCACTCGCGAAGCTGATGACGCAGCTCCTGAGCCTGCTTAACCGTCAGACCGTTGTAGTTGACGACGAACAGACCGGCGTTCTCGGCGATACGGGACTCGATCTCTGCAACCTTGTCGATTTTGTACTGCTGGGGCATGAATTACACCTCCTCGAATTCTTTCCGGGCACGGTCCGCCACAAGGACGTGACGGGGGCATGTCCAAAAAGAAAGCCCCCGCGCTGCATGAGCGACGGGGGCGAGAAGACATATCTACTCGACCACCTCGGCTGGCGGGAAGTCCCATTAAGCTCGCGGGTAAGGCCCGTTTGCGCCGGCTGTCTCTGGCAGCGGATTCGTGCGTGAACCGAAAGTATTATGGCGGGGACCCCGGCGTCGGTCAACGGAAAACCGGACTGCACACAATTCCACCATCCGGCCGCACCGCCGAAGGCCGGGCGCAAGGTTTTCGCTCGGTCAGGTCCTGGGCTCGCTCGGAAAGCACATTAAGTGCTTTCCGGCTCGTGC
>UQIQ01000061.1 GCA_900541185.1 uncultured Collinsella sp. | reverse complement strand
TCCGTACATGTACGGATGAATATGGGAGGTGTTCGGATGAAGTTGATATTCAAGGGCCAGTTGTGCCTGGCTTTTGGAGCGGCATTGCCGATTGTTCAAAATGTCATTCGTGGGTAGAATAGTGTCGACGGCAGCCCAAGTTCTGGAAAGCTGGGCAGCGCCGTTGCTTGGATTAAGGGGTCAACGCCTTAGCGGCGGCGACCCCTTTTACGTTGCTTCGAACGTTGCTTGAGTGCCTCGGAAAGCCCGACGAGCGCCGTGGAGAACGAGACCAAAGCGGTCAGAAGTCTCACGAAATCAATCAGATCGGTCATGGGCATCACCTCCCATCAGATGGAGGGCGTTGCCCGGCACATGGAACTGCCGCCAACAGTATCAATTCTATCAAAGCGCAGTTAGATATGCGAATGTTTGTTCGTATTTCAAGAGACCAGCGTCACCTGTGACAAAGGGGCTGTCCCTTTGTCACATTATTCGATTACGGTGCAGGAATTCTGCTTGTGCATGGTGGCAAGCATGTGTTTGGGAACGGCGTGGGCCATGCAGCTACCGATAGTCGCGCTTGCGGCGGCCTTGGCCGCGTCACTGCCGTTTTTGGTCGCGTAGCTGTGGCGGAAGCGTTTGAGCATGGCAATGTCGTTGCCGCCGTCGCCGTAGACCGCGACCTCGTCCTCGGCAATGCCGTAGTAGCCCGCCAGCCAGGCCACGCTCTCGCCCTTGTTGCATGCCACATCCGTGATCTCAAACATCACCGGGTCAAACGGCGCGTTGACCACGCGGTCCGAGCGCTCGGCCAAATACGCCTTAAGGTCGCGCTCCAGCTCGGGCGAGATCACACGGCAGTTGATCTTGCACGCATCGTGGCGCAGAATGTCACCGATCGACTGGTCGAAATACTGTTCCTCGTGATACCCGCCACGTGCACGCATGCCGCGCATCACGATGCGCTTGATAGGACTGTCCTTTTTAAAGCCCGCCTGATGCATCTCGAACGAGCCGCTCGAGAACATGCCATCGGGCGTGGAGCAATCAAAGCAAATGTCCGGGAACTCCTTGAGCAGCTCCTCGGTGATCTGCGGATCGATGGTCCAGGTCTTGAGCACCTCGCCATGACTGTCGCGCACAATGGAGCCGTTAGAGCAGCAGGCATCGAGCGCCAGCCCCGTAAAGCCATGTTCGCCGATCGGCAACGTCGAGCGCCCGGTCGCAGGAACCACATGCAGGCCAGCCTCGGTCAGCTCGCGAATGGCACGGCGGATGGTCCCATCTGCCTCGTGCAGGGCGTTCAGCAGTGTTCCGTCTAAGTCACTCGCAAACATCTTGATCATGGGCATGCCTCTCCTTCGTCTGCACGATATTGTAGACGAGAACGGGCGCGCCCCAAGAGAGGCGCGCCCGTCAGGCGAAAGATTGTCCTACACCGCGGCGGGGCCGTGTTCGCCGGTACGGATGCGGATAACCTCCTCGACCGGCTCGACCCAAATCTTGCCGTCTCCAACGGCGCCGGTGCGGGCGGCGTTGCAGATAATCTCGACAATGCCATCGACATGTTCATCGGCGCAGATGAGGGTGAACTGGACCTTGGGGATGGTATTGACGAGCAGTTCGTTGCCGCGAACGTATTCCTTCCAGCCATGCTGTGCGCCGCAGCCCTGCACCTGGTTGATAGTCATACCGCGAACATCGGCAGCAAACAGCGCATCTTTAAGAACCTCAAGCTTCTCGGCGCGAACAATCGCCGTAATCTTCTTCATAGTGAATTCCTCTCTTTAATAAAAGAAATTGATTGTTCTTCACATGGCACGGGTTTTCCAGGTGCCCGAGATTGCCCCGAAAGAGGAGCGCCGCGTACTTCGGTACGCAAGCGACGGTTTGAGGGGCAAGGTCGGGTGCCTGGGAAGCCGTGCCGCTAGTCAAGTCCCGAGAAGGAGGGATACGCACTTTCGCCGTGCTGACTCGCATCCAGGCCCAGCGCCTCGTCGGCCTCGTCCACGCGCAGGCTGCCGTGGAACAGTGCCTTGACCACCGCGGCGATCACCAAGTCGAGCACCAGCACGATAGCGACCGTTACCACAATGCCCAAAATCTGCGAGATGAGCAGCGAAACGTCGCCCGTGTAGAACAGGCCACCCTTACCGGTCCACGAGAGCTCCGGCACACAGAACAGGCCCGTGAGTACGCCGCCCAGGATGCCGCCAATGCCGTGGCAACCGAACGCGTCGAGCGCGTCATCGTAGCCAAATTTGGTCTTAAGATGGCTGATGGCCAGGTAGCAGATGGGAGAGACGATCAGGCCCATGACCAGCGCTGCCCACGGCTCGACAAAGCCCGCGCCGGGCGTGACCACCACAAGGCCCGCAACCAGACCGGTGCTGGCACCCACCAGCGTGGGGCGGCCGGTATGCACGCGCTCGACGGCAAGCCACGAGACCATGCCCGCCGCGCTGGCCGTCACGGTGTTGAGGATGGCGAGTGCCGCCACGGCGTCGGCCTTAAACTCGCTGCCGCCGTTAAAGCCAAACCAGCCAAACCAAAGCAGCCCGGCGCCCAGCGCCACAAACGGCACGTTATGCGGACGATAGCTCACCATGCCAAAGCCGCGACGACGGCCGAGCATTAAGCAGAGGATCAGGCCCGTGAGACCGGACGAAATGTGCACCACGTCGCCACCGGCAAAGTCGAGCGCGCCGATAATGTCACCGATAAAGGAGCCATCGCCGCCCCAAACCATGTGGGCAAGCGGCGCATAGACCACAAGCAGCCAAATGCCCAGGAAGGCCGTCATGGCACCAAACTTAACGCGGCCGGCCAGGCTGCCCGTGACGATAGCGGCAGTGATCATGGCAAACGCCATCTGAAAGGCGATGTTGATGATTTGAGGATAGACGACACCGTCCGCGGCATTGCCCTCGGCCGCCTGCAGCACCTGGTTGAGTACCGGCAGGCACAGCAGCTGGTCAAGGCCTCCAATAAACGGGCTGGAACCGTCGCCGCCATAGGCCAGAGACCAGCCGGAAACAATCCACAGCACACCAACCAGGCCAATGGCGCCAAAGCACATAAGCATGGTGTTGATGACATTTTTGCGCCTGGACAGGCCGCCATAGAAAAACGCCAAGCCCGGTGTCATTAAAAACACGAGCATGGTGCAGACGAGCATAAACGTTGTCGATCCCGTATCGTACATTCGCTCTCCCTTGGTCGCATGAACGTTGTCGGCGCCCATAATGCGGCCGAGGGGCAACTGGTGTAGACCAGATACGGCGTTGTTAAACGCGGCGTTGTCGAATGGAAACGGTGCCGCAATCTTGGAAACGGCGCGGCAACGGACGCGAAACGAACGGGAAATACGCGAGCAAGGAAGCCGTGAGCGCGCCCGTCCCGGCTAGCGGCGGAACAGCTCGCGGGCTCGGTCGCGGAGGTCGGTAGCTCGGATGACGCCCTCGTAGCGGTTGATGCGCAAGCGCGGGAAGGCATTGAAGAAGCGCAGGTCGCGTCGGCTGAGCGACACGCTTGGCACCGGACGGCTCATGCGCTTGCCGGCAAGGCGACGACTGAGCGACGGACGCGGCATGTTCGGCGCGGCATCGGCCACGCGGCGGGCGGCAAGCGCCAGGCCGCGAGCACCATCCGAGATAAATGTCGGCATCGAAGCCTTCTCACGAAGGGCATCGAGCGTCGCGTCGCCCAGCTCCGCCAGCCATGCGTTAACGGCACGGCTGCGGATATGCGTCTGTGCCACCGAGTCGATCGCCGAATCGGGAATACGTTCGAGCATTGAGTCCGAGGCATCGGCAAGCGACTCATTGATGCGGTCGGCAAGGTCGGCCCGGACGCGCTCCAGCTGATCAGACAGACGCCGCCAGCTCGCCAACGAGCACACCGCGTCGACCATCATCGCGACCGCGACGATAAAGGCGGACAGCCGCACAATCAGCACCGGCAGATAGCCAAGCAGTCCCAGCAATGCCGGCTCCACTAAACGACAAATACACAACGCAGCCAGGCCAAACGCGCATGCCCAGTACAGGCAGATGCGTCCGTGCAGGTTAAACGGCAGGTGCGAATAGTCCCAAAAGCGAGCGCCCGTTGTTTTTTCCAACAGCACGCCTACGCTGTACTCAATCACGCTGCATACGAGCGCTGCAGCGACAAACTGGCTCGAGGCATCCGGAATCCCACGCAACAGCAGTCAGCAGGCAATGCCGCCTGCGCCATAGATGGGGCAGCACGGCCCAAGCAAAAAGCCACTGTTGGCAAATCGTCCGTGATTGAGCATGGCGCATACTGTCGACTCCCATGCCCAACCGCAAAACCCGTAAAAGGCAAACGAGAGCACCAGTGCCGAGAGTGGGCAGGCGGCAAGCGTCGCGCCGCCAAACGCCATGTCGATCGCGGTCCCCACCGTCTACCCTCTCCTCTTTTCACTCGAATCTTTGCTCGAGCCGTCGCTCAAGCCCTCGCTCAAATCGTTCGCGTCGTCTTTGCGCGGCAGACGGCCGGCGACCGTCTCGCGCAGCGCGCACCATTTATCTGCCAGGCATACAATCCAAGCCTCACGACACGTCGGCGGCACCGGCACCAGCGGAAACATATGCCGCACGATAATATTCCGCTCGCGCGACGTCAGCTCAAAATCTTCCTCCGCACGTGCCAGGGCAAAAAACGGATGCCGAAATCCGTGCAGGCGATGGCTCGGGTCGGGGTCGTGCCAGTCATAGAGAAAATAATCGTGTAACAGGGCTCCGCGCAGCAACGAGGCACGGTCGACCGAAACACCGACGCGGCCCAGGCGCTCGGCAAAGGACAGGCTCGCCCGCGCCACCGAGGTCACATGCGTATACACCGTCACATCGCCATGCTGGATAAACTCGCGCGTCAGGTCCAGACGGCCCGCCTGTGCCAGTTGACGGGCAGCATGGTCTACTTCGCGCGCGATTTTCTCGGCACGAACGGCACTGGACATGCTGCCTCCTTCCAGCGGCTCACGGCGGCAAACCACGGACTGCACGCATTGAATAAAATCATCATCGAATTTACTAGTATGGCATCGGACAAAACGTTTTGCCCCGCCAGTTGGCGAATTACCGCGCCGCCGTCACATATCAAACGCCAAAATGTGCGAGACTGTTTTGTGCAATTGTGCCGGCCGAGGGAGCGCCGGCGCTCGATTCGCATGGAGTAACCCACAACGATGCTGCTTACGCAAACGACAACGCCCGAGGACGTCAAGGCTCTTAATCGCGCCGAGCTCCCGCAGCTCTGCGACGAGATTCGCCACGCCATCCTCGAAAGCTCCGCCGCTGTCGGCGGACACGTTGCCCCCAACCTGGGCGTCGTTGAGCTCACGGTCGCGCTCCATCGCGTGTTTAACTCCCCCACCGACAAAATTGTCTTTGACGTGTCGCACCAGACCTACGCCCACAAGGCGCTGACTGGGCGCGCGTACACTTATATCGATCCGGAGCGTTATGGTGAGGCTTCTGGCTTTGCCAATCCCGACGAGTCCGAGCACGACCTGTTTGCCATGGGGCATACCTCGACCTCGGTGAGCTTGGGCTGCGGCCTTGCCCACGCGCGCGACCTGGCGGGTGACACGTATAACGTCATTACCGTTATTGGCGACGGCTCGCTTTCGGGCGGCCTGGCGTTTGAGGGCTTTAACAATGCCGCCGAGCTCGACAGCAACCTGATCATCATCGTCAACGATAACGACCAGTCCATCGCCGAAAACCACGGTGGCCTGTATCGCAATTTGGCCGAGCTGCGCGCCAGCAATGGCGCTACCGAGCACAACGTTTTCCGCGCGCTGGGGCTCGACTATCGCTATCTGGACGCCGGCAACGATGTCCAAGCGCTGGTCGATACGCTGCAGGAGCTGCGCGATATCGATCACCCCATCGTGCTGCACGTCTCGACCGCCAAGGGCAAGGGCTTTAAGCCAGCCCAGAGCGACCCCGAGCACTGGCATCATGTGGGGCCCTTCGATATGGCAACCGGCCGCAAACTTTGCCCGGGCCACCCGAGCGAGCCCGCACCGCGCACCTATGCCGATATTACGGGCGAGGCACTCAACGCCGCTATTGCGAACGACCCGCAGGTTGTCGCTATCACGGCTGCCACACCCTATATCATGGGCTTTACGCCCGAGCTTCGCGCCGCGGCAGACAAGCAGTTTGTCGACGTGGGCATTGCCGAAGAGCACGCCGTCACCTTTGCCACCGCGCTCGCCAGCGCCGGCGCCAAGCCGGTCTTTGGCGCGTACGGCACGTTTTTGCAGCGCGCCTACGATGAACTGTGGCACGACCTGTGCCTCAACGACGCCCCCGCAACCATCCTGGTGTTTGGCGCGTCGATCTTTGGCACCACGTCCGAGACGCATCTCTCGTTCTTTGATATTTCCATGCTGGGCGGACTTCCCAACATGCGCTACCTAGCACCGGTCTGCATGGAGGAATACCTGTCCATGCTGAGCTGGTCGCTCGGCCACCGCGAGCATCCCGTGGCGATCCGCGTACCGGGCATCGGCCTGGCAAGCCGCCCCGATCTGGCACCCGCCGAGGGCGCCGATTACAGCGCCGTTCGCTACAACGTGGTGCGCCAGGGTCACGACGTTGCCGTGCTCGCGCTTGGCGATTTCTTTGAGCTGGGCGAGCGCGTGGCAAACCGTCTGGCTGCCGAGTACGGTATCGAGGCCACGCTCGTCAACCCGCGCTTTGCAACCGAGCTCGACCACGAGTTCCTCGACAGCCTTGCCGCCGAGCATCGCGTTGTCGTCACCCTCGAGGACGGCATCTTGGACGGCGGCTGGGGCGAGCGCGTGGCGTGCTATCTGGCATGCACGCCGTTGCGCACGCGCACCTTCGGCATCGCCAAGGGCTTCCCCGACCGCTACGACCCTAACGAGTTGCTCGCGCAGAACGGCATGACGGTCGAGAACATGGCCGCCGAAGCCGTGAGGCTACTCAACGAGTAAAAAACCTCCGCAAGGGAAGCACCCCTGCGGAGGTTTTTATTTTCGCGATGCGATTATCTCAATCTGTAACATCTAGGGCCCGAATTCCCGTCTAACTGTTACAGATTGAGACAAAACAGCAAGTCATGGTCGGCGCGAAAAACGAATAGCCGTTCATACGCGATCTCCTTACTTATATATGTGTCGCGTTGCCGCCATTATAGCGACCGCCGCGAGCGCAACGCCGTCCGCAAAGCGCTGTCTCAGCTGCAATAATCGACGTTTGCCCAGATAAAACCTGCCAAAATAAACCTGTCCCTTTTTGGTAGGTAGAATTACCCATAAGTTAAGTATGTTTCTGAGTTATTTCGTGTTGACCCATTTGAGCGCGATAGGGTATAACTCTACTCAACCGCTAGGGATTTTATTGAGAAAGGTGTTCTACCATGAGCAAGAACCTCTCCCAGCAGGTCGTTCTCGACCGCCGCGGCTTCGTTGCCGCCACCTTCGCAACCGTCGCCGGCCTTGGTCTTGCCGGCTGCTCCGACACCAGCACCGAGGCCGACAAGGGTTCCGCCGCCGGCTCTTCCAAGAGCTCCAATGATACCGAGGCTTCCACCACGCTCGACGCTAAGGCATTCGACAAGCTCGTCGACAACGGCCCCAAGGCCGATGACGACGCCATCGCCGCCAGCACCTGGGCCACGGCCGTTAAGGACGCCGGCGTCTTTAAGATCGGTGGCGTTCAGACCTCCACGCTCTTCTCCCTCCTCAACGAGAAAGACGGTCAGACCCGCGGCTTCGACGCCGGTATCGCACAGCTCCTGTCCAACTACATTCTGGGCGAGAACAAGGTCGAGATCACCCAGGTAACCTCGGACACGCGTGAGTCCGTCCTGCAGAACGGCCAGGTCGACGCCGTCTTCGCCACCTACACCATTACCGATGAGCGCAAGAAGCTCGTCTCCTTTGCCGGTCCCTACTACTACACCCAGCAGGCCATCCTGGTACTCGCCGATAACGACGACATCAAGAGCGTCGACGACCTGGCCGACAAGAACGTCGCCGTCCAGTCCGGCTCCAACGGCCCCGCCATCCTGGAGGAGTTCGCTCCCAAGGCCAGCCAGCAGGAGTTCAAGACCGACGAGGAGGCTCGTCAGGCACTCCAGCAGGGCCGCGTTGACGCCTACGTCATCGATAACAACATGCAGCAGAGCGCCCTGGTCCGCGAGCCCGGTAAGTACAAGATCGCCGGCAAGCCCTTCGGCAGCAAGGAGCCCTATGGCATCGGCCTGCCGCTCGATTCCGACGGTGTCGCCTTTGTCAACGACTTCCTTAAGAAGATCGAGGACGATGGCACCTGGACCGAGCTGTGGCAGATCTGCATCGGCGACCGTACGGGCGACACCAATGTTCCCGAGCTGCCCGAGATCGGCGCCTAGGCAGCGAGCCTGGTAACGGCCGCAACGAAACCATACGGAAACGCATGATGCGCTTTATTGCGGTAAACTGTTTCCTCACTGAGTTGTCGGGGCTTCCGTACACACGGGAGCCCCTTTCCTTATCGGCGGGAGGTCCGCATGAGTCTCTCCGAACTCTGGTCGCTCTATGGCCAGAACTATATCGACGCGCTGCTCGCAACCTGGGGCATGACGCTTGAGTCGTTTGCCATCGCCATGGTGCTGGCCGTCGCCGTCACCGTGATGCGCGTGTCGCCGCTCAAGCCGCTGCGCGTCTTTGGCGACCTGTATGTCCAGGTCTTCCGTAACATCCCCGGCATCGCGCTGCTCATCATCGTCGTCTACGCGCTGCCGCCGCTCAAGGTCGTCCTGCCCTACCGCACCTGCGTTATCGTCGCCACGGTCCTCTTGGGCTCGGCCTTTGGCTCCGAGAACTTTATGAGCGGCATCAACACCGTCGGCGTCGGCCAGGTGGAAGCCGCCCGCTCGCTGGGCATGAGCTTCAGCCGCATCCTCGCCAAGATCGTGATTCCGCAGGCGCTGCGCTCGAGCGTGCTACCCATGACCAACCTCTTTATCGCCGTCATGCTCACTACCGCCTTGGGCAGCCAGGTGCCGCTTAAGCCGCAGGAGCTCACCGGCGTGGTGAGCTACATCAACACGCGCTCGCTCGGCGGCGTCGCCGCGTTCTTTATCTCGGCGCTCGGCTACCTGGGCACGGCCTTTGTGGTGAGCCACATTGGCAACTATATCGATAAGAAGGTGAGGATCCTCCGATGAGCAAGCACTCCACCTCTGCGCTCACCATGCGCGACGCGCTCTACGAGGCTCCCGGCCCCAAGATGCGCACCAAGATTCGCATCGGCACCGCCATCTCGCTTGTTGCCGTCGCCGCGCTCGTCGTCCTCGTGTTGCAGCGCTTTTATGTGACCGGCCAGCTTTCGGTCCACTATTGGTATTTCTTTACACACCTCACCACCTGGAAGTTCCTGCTTGCCGGCTTTGAGGGCACCGTTAAAGTCGCGCTCACCGCCGGCGCCATCGCGCTGGTGCTGGGCCTGGCCCTTATGCTCGGCCGCACGAGCGACATTAAGCCGTTGCAGCTGGCCTGCCGTGTGCTCACCGATTTCTTCCGCGGCGTACCAAGCCTGTTGTTCATCTACTTCTTCTTTTTGGTGCTGCCCCAGTACAAGATCGCGCTGCCGTCGTTTTGGATGCTCACGCTTCCCGTCGCGCTCGCTGCAGCCGGCGTGCTAGCTGAGATTTTCCGCGCCGGCGTCAACGCCGTACCGCGCGGCCAGGTCGAGGCGGCCCAGGCGCTCGGTCTCTCCAAGGCTAAAATCACCTTTAAAATCGTGCTGCCGCAGGCTATTCGATTTATCATTCCGTCGTTGATTTCGCAGCTCGTGGTCGTAGTCAAAGACACCACCGTCGCCTACGTGGTGAGCTACCCCGACCTCATGCAAAACGCCCGCGTGCTCATTACCAACTACGACGCTCTCGTGTCGGTCTACTTGGTAATCGCGGTCATCTATATCCTCATCAACGTCGCAATCAACAAGGCTGCTGTCTACGTTTCGCACAAGACCGGCGCGACCATCATCCGCTAACGCTTTACCATTTCGAGTCATAAGGAGCCGAGCACCATGGCACAGAGCACCTCTACCACCGGCAATCAGCCGCTGATCGAGCTCAAGCACGTCGATAAGCACTATGGCGACCTGCACGTTCTCAACGACATCAATCTCTCGGTCGACCGCGGCGAGGTCGTCGTGGTGATTGGCCCCTCGGGCTCGGGCAAGTCGACCATGTGCCGCACCATCAACCGCCTGGAAACCATCGACTCAGGCGAGATCCTCATCGAGGGCGAGCCCCTGCCGCAGGAAGGCAAGGATCTTGCCCGCATGCGTGCCGAGCTGGGCATGGTGTTCCAACAGTTCAACCTGTTTGCACATATGACGGTGCTGCAGAACGTCATGCTGGGGCCGGTCGACGTGCTGGGCGTGTCCAAGGAGGAGGCTCGCGAGCGTGCCATGGACCTGCTGAGCCGCGTGGGCGTGGCCGAGCAGGCCGACAAGGTGCCCGCACAGCTTTCGGGCGGCCAACAGCAGCGCGTGGCCATCGCCCGTTCACTCGCCATGCAGCCCAAGGCCATGCTCTTTGACGAGCCCACAAGCGCCCTTGACCCCGAGATGATCAATGAGGTGCTCGAGGTCATGGTGCGCTTGGCGCAGCAGGGCATGACGATGATCGTCATCACGCACGAGATGAACTTTGCCCGCCGCGTAGCCGACCGCGTCGTCTTTATGGCCGACGGCCAGATCGTGGAAACCGGCACGCCCGACGAGTTCTTCGACCATCCCCAGACCAAGCGCGCCCAGGACTTCCTCAACTCCATCAAGGGCCACTAACCAGCCACCCCATGGGACAAATTCATCGGAAGTGTTGTCCCACATCTCCCATGCGCCCTGTCACCTTCAGATCGAAAGCAACACCTATGATCGGAACTCGTACTTCATCGTCATACACCCCGCATGTCGACGTCGCCCCCGCCGACCGTCCGCTCATCCTCGTCGCGCCGCGTTGGGAAGAGGCAAAGCCTTTTTTGAGCGAGACGCTCTCCCCCAACGAGGAAATCGCAAGTGTCTTTGTCCTGTCTCTTATACACATCTCCGAGCCCA
>UQIQ01000060.1 GCA_900541185.1 uncultured Collinsella sp. | reverse complement strand
AGCGTCAGATGTGTATAAGAGACAGCAGCGGGGGTCCTGCCATGTCCGAGGACGATTTGGGGGCAAAGCCCCCTGGCCTCCCCGGCGAGTATACGGGACGGCGACTACAGGTATTCGATCTGGGCGCCTTCCGTGTCGCACGTCAGAATATGCGTATCACACTTAGGGAACTGCTCGCGCAGCTTGACCTGCAGGAACTTTGCCACGATGGTGTCGTCAGTCACGGCCATGAGAGTCGAGCCCGAGCCGCTGATCCAGATGGTCTTGGCGCCGCCGTTAAGGCAGGTGTCGCGCACGGCGTTGTAGTCGGGAATCAGACGGCGACGATAGGGTTCCTGGATGCGGTCGTCATTGGCGGCGGCAATCAGGTCGAGGTCACCAGTCTCCAAGCCGCGCGTCATGCCGGCGATGCGGCCCATCTGCCACACGGCGGTGGAGAGTGGAATCTCCTGCGGCACAACCTTGCGCGCCTCGCTCGTATGCACCTCGTAGGGCGGAATCACGGTAATAAAACGCAGGCGATCGCTCACCTCGTAGCGCAGGCACTGGGGGAGCGAATCGGTCGGCGTAAAGGAACAGACGGCGCCGCCCAGGATAGCGGGGGCGACGTTATCGGGATGGCCCTCGACTTCGGTGGCAATGCGAACCAGCTCGGCGCGGTCGACGGTGTGGCCTGTCAGTGCGGCGGCGGCCATAATGCCGGCGACGACGCAGGTGGAGCTGGAGCCCAGGCCGCGGGCGACGGGCACGTCGGTCTGGATGTCGATGGCAACGGGAAAAGCCGGCTCGCCCCATGCAGCCAGTGCATCGACAAAGCTCACGTAGACCAGGTTGTTCTCGTTTTGGAATTCCTCGGGGCAGCCCGTGATGGTGAGTTTGTCGGCGCGCTCGAAGGTGAAGTGCGAGTAGAGGCTGACGGCCATGCCGAGGGTATCGTAGCCAATGCCTAGGTTTGCGCTGGTGGCGGGGACGGTGATCTTGATCATTGTTGTTGGTCCTCCTGGGGGTCGGTTTCACGCTTGCTCCGCTGCTCGGACAGTCCTGCTCGCACGAAGGCCACATTTAGTGGCCTTCGGCTCGTGCGGAACTCGCGACGGAGCAAGCGTGAAACCGACCTACGCCGTCTCCTCACCGCGCTGGGGAGCCAAATTAAAAGAAAGTGCGCCGGCTTTCGCCGGCGCCTTATAAGGGGTTTTAGTTGGTAGCCATCTTTTTTGCTGCAGACTCGACGTAGCTTGCCATCTCATCGACGTTGCAGACGTCTTCGAAGCGGACGGGCTTGGATTCGAGTTCGGCGAGCTGGGTCGGGGCAACCGTGTTGGTGGCCTGCTCGAGCATGCGCATGGCCTCAAAGTCGTCCTCGGGAACGTCGAGGCCCAGGGCATCGCAGCAGGCGCGCGGGAACTTGTAGGGGCTGGCGGTCGAAAGCAGCACGCGGGCCTTGGCGCCCTCGGTGGGGGCGACCTGCTCAAAGACGTGATAGCCGCAAGCGGTGTGCGGGTCGATCACGTAGCCGTTGGCATCCCAGCAGCTCTTGATGGCGGCGCGAACCTCGTCCTCGCTGGCCCAGCCGCAGCCAAATACGCTCTGGATCTTGGCCAGCAGCTCGGCAGGCACCTCGTAGCGACCGGTCTGGGCAAGCTGCTCCATAAGGCCGGCAACGAGCTCGCAGTCGCCGTCGGACAGGAAGTAGAGCATGCGCTCCAGATTAGAGCTAATAAGGATGTCCATCGACGGCGAAATGGTCGTGAAGAACGGACGGTTGCGGTCGTAGACGCCGGTGGTCAGGAAGTCAGCGAGCACGTTGTTCTTGTCGCTGGCCACGACGAGTTTGGCGACGGGCAGACCCATGCGCTTGGCGTAGTAGCCGGCCAGGATATCGCCAAAGTTGCCGGTCGGTACGCAGAACTCCACGGCATCGCCGGCCTCGATGGCGCCGGCGCGCAGCAGCTGCGCATAGGCGGCAAAGTAGTAGACGACCTGCGGCACCAGGCGGCCGACGTTGATGGAGTTGGCGCTCGAAAGCACGGTGCCGGCGGCCTCCAGGCGCTCGGCCAGCTCCTTATCGGCAAAGATGCGCTTGACGGCACTCTGGGCGTCGTCGAAGTTGCCGCGGATGCCGCAGACGGCGACGTTGCCGCCCTCCTGCGTGGACATCTGCAGATTCTGCACGCGGCTGACCTTGCCCTCGGGATAAAAGACGGTGATGCCCGTGCCCGGGGCGTCGGCAAAGCCGGCGAGTGCTGCCTTGCCTGTGTCGCCCGACGTGGCGGTGACGATCATGATGCGCTCGGCGCCGCCGTCCTTGGCGGAAGTGCGGGCCATCAAGCGGGGGAGCATCTGCAGGGCGACGTCCTTAAAGGCACTCGTGGGGCCGCCAAAGAGCTCCATCACATAGGTCTGAGGGGCGTCAGCGCCCGGCGCAGCGTCGAGTTTGACGAGCGGCGTAACCTCTTCACTCGCGAACGTGCCGCGATATGCCTCGTCGACACACGCCGAAATTTCTTCGGCCGTGTAATCATTCAGTAACATTCCCAACACATCTTGAGCGATTTCAAAGTACGATTTATCTGCAAGCGAGCTGATATCGACCTGCTGGGTGCCGAGCTCGTCCGAGACAAACAGACCCCCGTCGGGAGCGATGCCGGTGCGGATTGCCACCTTACTTGAGCACGATAAAGTGCGTCCTCGTGTACTATGATAAGTTCCCATATAACACTGCTCCTCGGATGCCTTGGTCCCAATCGGTGAAACCATGGTATCAGAGCGTGCAAAATAGGTTCGCAGAGGCTTTTTAGAAAGGTAACCTCCAGCCCATGATTAAGATTGCCAAGTTTGGCGGCTCGTCGGTCGCCGACGCCGAACACTTCAAGAAGATCAAGGCCATCGTCGATGCCGACCCTGCCCGCCGTTTTGTGGTGGTTTCTGCCTGCGGTCGCCGCTTTAAGGGCGATACCAAGGTGACCGACCTGCTCTACTTGGTTAACGCGCACGTTAAGTATCACGTGTCGTGCGAGGAACTGCTCGAGGACATTGGCCAGCGCTATTTTGATATCGCTGACGAGCTGGAGCTCACCTATCCCATCCGTGAGGAGTTCGCGGCCTTTGCCGAGCGCGCCCGCTCGGGCGGCTACTCCACCGAGGAGCTCGTGAGCCGCGGCGAGTACTTCACCGCTCGCCTGATGGCCGAGTACCTGGGTCTGCCGTTCCTGGACGCCGCGACGGTTGTGGCGTTCCATCACGACGGTACGCTCAGCATGAACCGCACCTCCGAGCTGGTGCAGGAGTACGGCCAGCAGGGCGGCTTTGTTATGCCCGGTTTCTACGGCGCGACGCGTGAGGGCCAGATCAAGCTGCTCGATCGAGGCGGCGGCGATATCTCGGGCTCGATCCTTGCCAAGTGCCTGGGCGCCGACCTGTACGAGAACTGGACTGACGTCTCGGGCTTCTATTCTGCCGATCCTCGCATTGTGCCCGAGGCTCAGCCCATTGCGCGCGTTACCTACGAGGAGCTGCGCGAGCTTTCGTACATGGGCGCAAGCGTCCTGCACGAGGAGGCTGTGTTCCCCGTGCGCGAGGCAGGCATTCCGCTGGTCATCAAGAACACCAATGCGCCGCAGGATCCCGGCACCATCATTAGCGAGACGGCCGACGAGGGCGAGGCAGAGCCCATCATTACCGGCGTGACCGGCAAGCGCGGTTTTGTCGCCATCAACGTGGCCCGCGACCGCACCAAGCCCCGCGTCGGCTTTATGCGCCGCGCGCTTTCGGTCTTCGAGCGCTATGACGTTTCCGTCGAGCATATGCCTACCGGCGTCGACCGCTTTGGCGCCGTGGTGCAGGAGCAGGACGTTCACGATTCACTGTACTCGCTTGTGGGCGACATTCAGCAGGAGGTTGAGCCGCTCGAGATCGAGGTTGTCGAGGGCTTGGCGCTCATCGCGACCGTCGGCCGTAACCTGCGCGGCCGTGCCGGCATCTCGGGCCATCTGTTTGGCATGCTTGGCCAGGCCGGCGTGAGTGTGCGTATGATTTCGCAGAGCTGCGACGAGATCAACATCATTATCGGTGTCGAGGAGAAGGACTTCGACCTGGCGATTCGGACCATTTACCGTGCCTTCTCCGATGAGAACGGTATTGTGAAGGTCTCCGACCTGGAGGCTCCCGCGCCGGTTGATCCCGCTCTGGCCGCGCTCAAAAAGTAGCGACTGCTCGGTAGATTTTTGGGTCATGTCTTAAAAATCTACGGCGGGGCGTTTCGTTTCGGTTTCGTTTCGACGGGGCGGGTTTCGTGCCCGCCCCGTTCTTGTATACACTGGCAACAATAATCGGCCTGCTTGGCGCGCGGGCGATAGCCACAACCTTTAAAGGGGGAAGCATGAAACAGTACACGGTTGCTATTTTGGGCGCGACGGGAGCCGTGGGCACCCAGATGCTCGAGTGCCTCAACGAGCAGGAGTTTCCGGTTGGCAAGCTCAAGCTGTTGGCAAGTGCACGCTCCGCGGGCAAGACCGTTGAGTTCCGCGGCGAGCAGATCGTGATTGAGGAGGCTTGCCCCGAGGCCTTTGAGGGTTGTGACATCGTACTTGGCGCCGCCGGCGACGATATCGCGAAGGAGCTACTGCCCGAGGCCGTCAAGCGCGGCGCCGTCGTGGTCGACAACAGCCATGCCTTCCGCATGGATCCCGAGGTGCCGCTGGTCGTGCCCGAGATCAATGCCGACGACATCAAATGGCATCACGGTCTTATCGCCAATCCCAACTGCGCGACCATCATCGGCCTGGTTCCCACGTGGCCGCTGCATCAGCTCGCCGGCGTGAAGCGCATGATCGTCTCGACGTACCAGGCGGCTTCGGGTGCTGGCGCTCCCGGTATGGCCGAGCTCGAGGCTCAGCTGGCCGCCCTGGGCCGTGGCGAGGAGATTCCCGAGCCGCGCGCGTTTGCCGCTCAGCTGGCGAGCAACCTGATTCCGCAGATTGGCGGCGTCAAGGAGGAGGGCTTTACCTCCGAGGAGATGAAACTGCAGAACGAGGGCCGCAAGATCATGCATCTGCCCGAGCTGCGCGTGAACTGCACCTGCGTGCGCGTCCCTGTGCTGCGCTCGCACTCCGAGAGCATTACGCTCGAGTTTGAGCGCGACATTACGGTCGAGGAGGCTCGTGCTGCGCTGGCTTCTGCCCCGGGTGTCAAGCTGGTTGACGATATGGCTGCCGAGGATGCACACGACCGCTTCCCCATGCCGATGGACACCTCCGACCAGGACCTGATTTGGGTCGGCCGCGTGCGCCGCGACATCTCGAACCCCGAGGCCGCGCGTGGCATCACCTTCTGGTGCTGCGGCGACCAAATCCGTAAGGGCGCGGCAACTAACGCCGTCCAGATTGCTAAGCTGCTCTGCGAGTAGTGTGAGCTGTCCGGCGGGGGCCGGGCTTAGTTTTCAGAACGTCCTCGACCATGTGTGGCGCCTTGTCCTGCTCCTTCGGAGCCGCGGACAAGGCGCCACACTGGTCTGCGGAGTGTTCTGAAAACTAAGCCCGGCCCCCGCCTGCGGTGACGCTGCTGCAAGCGATCTGCGATGGGGCCGTTGTTGGTTGGGGCCGCTGGGCTGATGTGAGGGCACGTGGCCGCTGCGGGCCCTGGTCCCGGCGGTGGCCTCGGCGCTTTGCGCCTGCTGCCTTGGGTGACTTTGGGGTCGATTGGGGTTGTCTGCACAATTCGCGGTATTATGTTGCGGAGTTTTGAAAGGAGCCGCTGGTGGTCACGACGACGTTTGCTTCGCCTTTGGGCGAAATCTTGCTTGCCGCTGATGGCCGCGGTCTGACGGGGCTTTGGTTTGAGGGACAGGAGCATTTTGGCTCCACGCTTCTCAAAGAAGATCCTGAACATGTTGAAGGCGCCGATGCAGTTTCTGGTGCTGGCGGCATGTCGTCGGTGAGTCCTGCAAATGGTGCGGCGTCTTCGGTGCTTGAGCGTTCCTGGGCTTGGCTGAATGCTTATTTTGCAGGGCAGGAACCTCGGTTTACGCCGCCGTTGCATATGATCGGTACGGCGTTTCAGCGTGAAGTTTGGTACGAGCTGCTTTCCATTCCGCGCGGCGAGGTTGCCACGTATGGCGAGATCGCCCAGCGTGTTGCGGCTCGACATCGTGTACCGGGAAACGAGGCGCCCGTTGTGTCCCCCCGTGCCGTGGGGGCTGCGGTCGCGCGTAACCCTGTTTCGATTATTGTGCCGTGCCATCGCGTGGTTGCCGCCGACGGGTCGCTCAACGGATATGCCGGCGGGCTTGATCGCAAGGAGTGGCTGCTTCGGCTTGAGGGCGCGTACGAGGAGTAACACTCGAGCGCTTTGCATAGCCAAGATGCCGTGAAAGAACGGGACATGCTTTCCGAATGGAGGCTCAGACGGAAACTACGTCCCGGAATTCCGTTTTAAAGCGGGATGCGCTTTCCGAATGGCGTTCCAAGCGGAAACCGTGTCCCGGAATACAGCCTCAGAGTGGGACACCGTTTCCGGCTGAGACCACCTGCCTGGACATCGATCTACGCCCGCTCCTGCAGGGCGTAGATGGACTTATCCATGTTGAACAGGTAAGCCACAACGCAGACAATAATGAACATCGGCAAGTTACCAAAGCCGAAGACTTCGCAGCCAATAAGGATGGGTGCGAGCAGCGTATTGGTGGCGCTGCCAAAGACGGCTGCGTAGCCCAGTGCGGCGCAGAGCTCGACGGGCATGCCGAGTTGAGCCCCGTTATGGCGACATCTGGGTAACAGAAAGGCCCGCGTTCCTCAGAGGCAAGATAGGCAATTCTGCTTCTGAGGTAGATCTCAATTCTGCCGACCGCACTGCCGACCGCATCAAACATTAACTGCCGGAGGGCTCGGTCAAATTCATACGTGTAGATGATGGTTTCGAATGTTGTGCCTTCGCGAAAGATGGTAATCCCGGACTTGCATTTGGTTTTGTAGGGAAACCAGTAGGCCGACAGTCTGTAGTGGTTGGCTTCGACCAAAGCTCGCTCGAGTTCGCTTTGATCAGAGCACTTAAGACCCTTGTTTTCTGTCAATAGTGCTATTTGTTCGTTGATGGATATCCGCGACTTCTGGTATTTCATTAAGCCTCTTGATAGAAAAAGAGCTGGAGTTGCGCATCGTTGAGAGGCTTTCCAGCTTTAGCAAAACAAACTTATAAGATGCGACGGGCCGCGTCAAGATAATTACCGGACGGCCTAGGAGGCGGCTGGTTGGCTGGCTTAAAACCCAGCGCGTGAAATGACGCTCCACGCTATTCAGCGCGCTTGATAGGATGACGAACCACAGTCTTAAGTTTCTCCGGCGCACACTTGCGTGGATCGGAAAGATAGATTTCGTGATGTAAACGGGTGTCTGAGAAGTCGGGGACATAGCCCTGCTCTGTCGCATATTCATGCATGGCGTCTACGGTTGCCGGCTCGCTGTCGTAGGGTCCGGTATGCATGCATTGAACGCAGAAACCCTCGTCAGTTTTAGCAGCTCGACGGCAGAAAAGTCCAGTTTCTTTTTGGCCGTGGCTTCCGCGACCGCCCAGTCAAAGTCATCCTGAGTGACGAAATCGGGCAGGCGGATGCACGAGATAAAGTTGAAATCGTCCTTGCGTACATAATCGATGTCGCCGCTCGGGGAGTCTTGCCACCAGAAGCCCTCGAGCGGCGGTACCACAAAGTCGAAATAGCCCTCGATACTCCTTGAGCCTTTCTTTGACATCTTGACGGTATAGGCGATGCCGTAAAGCAGCGGCAGGGCATTTTGATACTCGCCACCTTCGGTATTTGGGTCGCCCTTTCCGCGAACGGCAACGTAGCTCATAGGCGGGACAGTTATGATACTCGGCTTGCTTGCAGGTCTGTAGAGCTCCTTGCATTCCTTCTTAAAGTCGAACGCCATGTTGGCCGCCTTTCTGCGTATTGGCCTGCTTAGATAGCGGAATCATATCATAGAAACGAACAACTGTTCGAATGATTTGGCTGACAGATAGAGATGCGTGCGTTGTGTTTGGCGGTCGGCCTGACCCCGTCGATGATTTCTCTGCCTTCCCGGCGCCTCATCTATAGCCGCCATTTCCCCATATAAAACCTGCCAAAATGAACCTGCCCCTTTTTGGTCGGTGCGAAATGGGTAATACTAAAGAGTTATCCGACCAGATGGGAATTAATCGATGGCCTATATCGAATTCAAAGACGTCATCAAGGCATACGGCGAGGGCGACGCCCGCATTCACGCACTCGACGGCGCGAGTTTTACGGTCGAGCGCGGCGAGCTCGCCATCATTTTGGGTGCTTCAGGCGCCGGTAAAACGACGGCGCTCAACATCTTGGGCGGCATGGACACGGCAACTTCCGGCACCGTGACGGTGGACGGGCGCGACGTGAGCTCCGCTAACGAGGCGCAGCTCGTGGAATACCGCCGCGCCGACGTCGGCTTTGTCTTCCAGTTCTACAATCTGGTCCCCAACCTGACGGCCCTCGAAAACGTTGAGCTCGCAGCTCAGATTTGCCCCGATTCGCTCGATGCCGAACAGACGCTTCGCCAGGTTGGCCTGGGCGAGCGCCTGGGCAACTTTCCGGCACAGCTTTCGGGCGGCGAGCAGCAGCGCGTGTCCATCGCCCGCGCACTGGCAAAGAACCCCAAGCTGCTTCTGTGCGACGAGCCCACGGGCGCGCTCGACTATAAAACCGGCAAGCAGATCTTGCAGCTGCTGCAGGATACCTGCCGCAAGCAGGGCATTACGGTCATCATCATCACGCACAACTCCGCGCTCGCGCCCATGGCCGATCGCCTGATTCGCTTTAAGAGCGGCCGCGTGGAGAGCGAGACGGTCCAGCAAAATCCCGTGCCTATCGAGACGATCGAGTGGTAGCGCCCATGGATCAGGACCGCCAAAACAGCCAACGCCGCGACGCGCAGAACACGGAGCGCGAGCAGGATTTTACGACCTACCGCACTGCCCAAAGCTCAAACGATATGGTGCCGACGGTGTTTCGCCGCGGTGTCTACCGCACAATCCGAGGCAGTCTTAAGCGCTTTTTGTCAATCGTGGTCATCACCGCGCTTGGCGTGAGCGTGATGTGCGGCCTTAAGGCGGGTTGCGAGGACCTGTGTGATTCGGTTGATGCCTACTTCGACCAGCAAAATGTCTATGACATTAACGTGCAGTCGACCTATGGCCTGACTGACGATGATCTCGACGCCATACAAGAGGTCGATGGCGTCGAAACGGCCGAGGGCATCTACACCGAGACCGCCTACACCGCCGTGGGCACAACGCGCGAGCGCGTGGTCGTGCAGAGTCTCTCCAAGGAGAACATCGATCAGCCGGTGCTCGTGAACGGCGATTTGCCCGAGAGCGCCGATGAAGTCGCGGTGACTTCGAAGTTCCTGAAGGCATCGGGCAAGAAAATCGGCGATACGGTGAGTTTTGCCGCCAATGACGCGAGCTCGTCCAATCAAAGCGCCAAGGACCAGTTTGCCGCGGGCGATTACACCATTACGGCTGAGGTCCTCGACCCCACTGATGTAAGTTCTGACTCGACAGTCAACGCCTTTCGCGCTGCTTCGGCGGCGGACTATAAGTTCTATGTGAGCGAGGACGCCGCGACATCTTCTTCCTACTCCGCGGTCCACGTGATCGTCGAGGGAGCCAAGAGCCTCAACTCCTATTCGGATTCCTACGCGGCAAAGATCAATGAGGTCAAGGGCAATATCGAGAAGATCCGCGAGGAGCGTGAGAAGGCGCGCGCCCAGGAGCTGACGGTCGACACGCCGGCGAGCTTGGACGCGGCTGAGCGTCAGGCGAATATGCTCTTTGGGATTGAGCAGGACAACATCAATCGCATGGCAGAGGGCAGCGAGGAGCGCGTGCAAGCGCAGACCGACCTGGATCAGCGCCGCGCCGCCGCCGACCAGCAGTTTGCCGATGCCCGCGCCGAGCTTTCCGATCTGGGCGAATGCACCTGGTACATCCAGGACCGCGGCAATATCGCAAGCTACTCGAGCGTGGAGAGCGATAGCTCGTCAATTGAGGCTATCGCCACGGTGTTCCCGTTCATCTTCTTTATCGTCGCCGTGCTCATCAGCCTTACCACCGCCACGCGTATGGTCGAGGAGGAGCGCACGCTCATCGGCCTGTATAAGGCGCTCGGCTATTCGCGCGGGCGCATCCTGTCCAAATACGTGGACTATGCGCTGTGGGCTTGTCTGATCGGCGGCGTGCTCGGCAACATCATCGGATTTGTGGGCCTGCCGCTGTTCCTGTTTACGGTGTTCGACGACATGTACTCACTGCCCCAGATGCTGCTTTCGTACGACATCGTGTCGTCGCTCGTGTCGGTGGCGCTGTTTGCCGTGGGCGTGGTGGGCGCCACGATTATCGCCTGCCGCCACGAGATGGCCGAGACCCCGGCCTCGCTTATGCGTCCCAAGGCCCCGCGCGCTGGCTCGCGCATCTTGCTCGAGCGCATCGGCTTTATCTGGCGCCGCATGGGCTTTTTGAACAAGGTCGCTGCACGCAACCTTTTCCGCTATAAAAAGCGCGCCTTTATGACCATCTTTGGCATCGCGGGTTGCACCGCGCTTGTGATCTGCGGTATGGGTATTCGCGACACGTCGGTCGCGCTTTCGCCCAAGCAGTATGGGCATATCACGCGCTATGACTTGCTGGCGGTCG
Source organism: uncultured Collinsella sp. (assembly GCA_900541185.1). Classification (GTDB taxonomy): domain Bacteria; phylum Actinomycetota; class Coriobacteriia; order Coriobacteriales; family Coriobacteriaceae; genus Collinsella. The sequence continues at coordinate 1,160 of UQIQ01000060.1, read as the reverse complement.
CCAACCCCGATGACTTTACGCAGACGTGCGCGGCGTTGGATGAGCGCAGCGCGGCCAATGATTCCAACGTGACCGTGACCTCGACGCTGCCGATCATGACCGACAACGTTACCTTTACATTCGGCGGAAAGAGCGAGACTGTGCAGCTGATCGTGGTGCCCGATGATCGCACGAACGATCTGGACGACTACGTTCGCCTTGAGGATGAGTCCAAAGAGCCGCTGTCTTTGCGTGACGGAGACGTGTATCTGAGCAAGAGTTCACAGCTGGTGCTGGGGATTCAGCCGGGCGATACGGCTCACGTCCAGGATTCGTCGCTCAATGTCGCCAAGGTCAAAGTCAACGACATTTCGCTCAACTATCTGGGCAACACGCTTTACATGACGCAGGGCACCTATGAGCGCGCGTTTGGGCGCAGCGTTCGCCTCAATGGCATCTTTGCGCTGCTCAAGGGTTCGTCGGCCGACCAGATTGCGTTTAGCAAGAAGCTTAAGAGTGACGGCTGGCTTTCGATTTCGAGCACGGCCGAGCATTGGGAGAACTTTGAGGCGAACTTCACTATTATCAATTCCGTCGTGGTGCTCGTGACCTTTATGGCGGCGTGCCTGTCGTTTGTGGTGGTGTTTACGCTGTCCAACACGAATATCTCCGAGCGCGAGCGCGAGCTGGCGACCATCAAGGTGCTTGGTTTCCGCCGTGGCGAGGTGCACCATTACGTCAACAAGGAGACGTTGATCCTCACGGCAATTGGCGCCGCGCTGGGCGTGCCACTGGGCGGCTTGCTGGCCGAGAGTTTTACGTACATTTTGCAGATGCCGTCGCTGTACTTTGATGTTGAGGTCGAGCCGCTAAGCTACGTGCTCGCCGTGGTGCTTTCCTTTGGCTTTACGTTTATCGTCAACCTCGCCACCAATCGTACCCTCAATAAGATCGACATGGTCGGCGCCCTCAAAAGCGCCGAGTAACCTGCCCTGGGATTCAAGTTCTAGCGAGCTGCCGACGCGCCCGCAGCAGCATTTTTGCATAAACCGCCCCGCCAAATGCATACTTTGACGGGGCGGTTGCTTTTTGCCCACAGGTACCCCAGGGGGCGCCGTGCAAATTCCGGAGTATTCAGCCTGTCTCTCATACACATCTGACGCTGCCGACGACTTAATAGG